>JAIPGA010000002.1 GCA_021736445.1 Synergistales bacterium
TCCTCGAGATGTGGGGCCCCTGCTCCAGGGTTTTCAGGGGCTTGCGCACAGATGTCAACCCTTCTGTGAGGTCAACGGCTGTACCTTTATCGACGACTCCAAGGGTACAAATGTGGCCGCTACAAAGACGGCGATCAGATCATTTGAGGAGGGTCTGATCGTGCTCCTCGGAGGCAAGGGAAAGGGTGAGGACTACACCGAGTTGGCCGAAACCGTTGCGGAGCGGGTGCGGTTCGCTGTCCTGCTGGGGGAAGAGCGGTACCGGATTGCCCGGAGTCTCGATGCCTTGGGTTACAGGTCCTACGTGAGCGTAGCGAGCATGGAAGAGGCCGTCGAGGCCGCTCTGTGCAGATCGGGACCGGGCGACGTGGTTCTCCTTTCTCCGGCTTGTACCAGTTGGGATATGTACCACAATTTTGGAGAACGGGGCGACCACTTCCAGGCGCTCGTATGCGAACGGGTTCGTTCCGGGCGAACCAGCGGCGGCTTTGCATAGCTCATACAGCACAACAATGAATAAGGGTTGGGGTCGGGCTGAAAACAAGGTCACTGTACAATCCATAATCTGGGTGATACCACTGCTCCTGTGCGGGCTCAGCGTCCTGATGGTTGCGTCCGCGACGAGCGGTAGTTCCTTGACAATCTCCGGCGAGGCGCTGGTTTGGGGATACAAGCAGGCCTGCTGGGTCGTTGCAGGCTTTGTGATGATGCTCGTTGTCTATGTTATGCCGGTGAACTTCTGGAGGCGAGGCAGCGGGTTGATGTGGGGGGGCGCGCTGATCCTTGTGGGGCTTACCCTTATTCCCGGTCTGGGTGTGCATGCTGGGGGTGCATCCCGCTGGCTTGCCCTTGGGCCCGTAACCCTGCAGACCTCCGAGGTTCTTTCCTTTGCGGTGGTCCTCCATGCGGCCAGAAAGGCGAATGAAGAAGACGTGTCGACGCTTCGTCTCTTTCTTCGCTGTATGGCGATAGCCCTTTCCTCCTCGTTTCTTTTGCTGATGCAGCCGGATTTCGGGGGAGCCGTGATTGTGTTCGTCCTGACCGTGGGGGTCTTCGCCGCCCGGCGCGGGTGGTTCTATCCTCTTTTGGGATCATTCGTTGTCCTGGTGACGGCGGTACCGCCGCTGGTGATGATGAAGAGCTACCGATTGCGCCGGATACTTGCCTGTTATGATCCATGGTCGGATCCGCTGGATGCGGGGTTTCAGGCCATCCAGGGCCTCATAGCCTTTGCCAGTGGAGGTCTCTGGGGGCAGGGGGTCGGCAAGGGGCTTCAAAAGATGGCCTATCTCCCCGCGGCGCACACGGACTTTATCTTTGCGACGCTCGGGGAGGAGGTCGGTTTGGTTGGGACACTGGGGGTGCTGGCGGCGTTCACGGTCTGGGTCATTGCCATATGGAGGGAAGAACGTCGGCTCCGGGATCCTTTCCTTGCTACGCTGTTGTGGGGAGCGACACTTTCGGTGGTGCTGCCGGTGATAGTCAACATAGGGGGAGAACTGAAATTGCTTCCATTAACCGGTGTGGTTCTACCGTTTTTGAGCTATGGAGGCAGTGCAATGGTGATGGCGTGGATGAAGGTTGGAATCATCGTAAGACTGACAAGGTATGCGACGCTGGAGTCGCGATAAGCGGTGTCCACACTGTTGCTTGTCGCAGGTGGAACGGGAGGGCATCTCTGGCCTGCGATCGCATTCAAAAGATGGATTGACGCTAATACCGAGTGGACGACATGCCTTGTGACCGGTTCGAGGCCTCTGGAGTATGCGATTCTTGCCGAGGCCGGCATAGATCCGGTGCGACTCGACATTGAAGGGTCGCCGCTGGGGGTTTCGGGCATCCGGTCTCTCCGTCGGTGGAAGGCGGTCCTGCAGAGCCTTGTTCAGGCGAGACGCATTCTGCGATCCCTTCGCCCGCACCGGGTGCTCCTGTTCGGCGGCTATCTCTCCGTGCCGTTTTTGATCCACCTCTGTTTTGCGGGATCCAGGACGGTTCTGCACGAGCAGAATGCCAGGGCCGGAAAGGCAACACGATTGGCGCGACGACTCGGCATGTCGATTGCATCAGGATGGCCCCGATGTGAACCCTTGCCTGTTGGGACGTACCGGTACGTTGGGGTGCCGGTCCGCCGGCCGGAGAGATTGCGCAAGCAAATCGCTTGGCATACACTGGTTCCCGAGGCACCCTGTCCCGATGGGCCCATTGTTGTTGTCATGGGAGGGTCATTGGGTAGCGCATCGCTTGAAGAGCGTTTGTCGCGGCTCAGCAGGCGAAGATCTCTGCGGGGCTGGCGATTCCTCCTTGTGGGTGCCAAGGGGCGGCGGGAAGCACCGTCTGAGCAGATATACCATCTGCCGCTGCAGTGGGATATCAATCCTCTCTTGAGTGTGGCGGACATTGCTGTTGTCAGAGGGGGCGCATCAACGCTTTCCGAAATGGCGGCATGGAATATGCCTGCAGTGGTGGTGCCATGGCTCGCTGCGACCGACAGTCATCAGGACGCAAACGCCCGGGCTTTTTTGGCGTGTGGAAAGGGAGCACTCTGGTACGAAAGCATGTCTGATGATGAGCTCGAAGAGCGGCTTCTTTTCCTGTACCGGGAGCATGCCGGATTGGAACAGCTGTGTGACGAGGGGCGCGCTGATTTTTTTGAAGAGAGCGTAAATCTAGCATTGTGTAATTATTTATTGGGTAGTGAAAGCATGAAAGGGGATGGCCCGCTTGGTCGATAATTCCATATTTGAGAATACGCACCGTGTTCACCTGATGGGTATCGGAGGAGCTGGCATGAGCGGCCTAGCGGTCCTTCTCGATGAAATAGGGTGTGAGGTGTCGGGATGTGATGTGCTCAGCACTCCCTACCAGGAGAAGGTGAGGCAACGGGGAATCCCGGTGGCGATTGGTCACGATGTCGGTCATTTGGAACAATTTTCCCCGGAGTTGCTCGTATACAGCAGTGCCATTGCCGCTTCGAATGAGGAGCTTCGGGCGGCCCGGGACCGCCGTATACCCATAGCCAGCCGGGCGGAGGTCCTGAGCTGGCTCTTCAATAACAGAAAGGGTATCGGTATCGCCGGAACACACGGGAAGACCACCACATCTTCCATGATAGCGCTGATTCTGGAGATGGCCGACTACGAGCCCACGGCTGCTATCGGTGGCGAGCTGTGCGATATCGGAGGCAATGCGAAGCTTGGTTCCGGTGAACATATGGTGGCTGAACTGGACGAAAGTGATGGTTCCTTCACGTTGTTCGAGTCCTCCATCGCGGTGGTGACCAATATCGACTGGGACCATGTCGACCAGTATCCCGACATGGCGAGTATGCACAGGGCCTTTTCCGAATTTCTGGGCAAAGCAAAACGTGACTGCTCCTACGTGATGTGCGCCGAGGATCTCGGTGCGGCGGATATGATGACGAGACTGCCTTCCCACCAGCTGGTCACCTATGGGTGGGGCAGGGGATGGCATTGGGGCGCCACGGATCTCCAGCATGTCCCCGGCGGCGGGATTGTCTTCTCGGTCTTTCAGAGGGGGAAACCGATGGGGACCCTGCGTCTGGGTATATCCGGGGAGCACAACGCGCTCAATGCTCTGGCGGCCTGTGCGGTGGCACAGATGGTGGGTGTTCCCTTTGAGACCTGCCGGAAGGCCCTGCGCCTTTTCCGTGGAGCGAAGCGGCGCCTCCAGCTGGTCGGCTCTGTCGGGGGTGTCACTATCTATGACGACTATGGACACCACCCACGGGAAATCCGCGCCACCATCGACGCTGTCAGGAACATATTTCCCGATCGGAGGCTGCTCACGATCTTTCAGCCTCATCGGTATACGAGGACCGTCGCAATGTACCGTGATTTCGCCAAGGTGCTGTCACTCTCACACAAAACGTATCTGCTTCCCATTTTTGCAGCGGACGAGAAGGCGCGAGAGGGTGTCACGTCGGGTATGATTGTGGACGAGATGACCAACAGGGGTGAGCATAGCCAACTCCTCCGGGACAAGGACGATGCCGTCCAGGCGATCCGCCGTGCCCTGCTCCCGGGTGACCTTGTTTTGACGCTTGGAGCGGGAGATATCAACATGGTTGGTGAACGCCTCTTTGACGTCCTCCGTCGGGAGGAAGTGTCCAATGCCCTGGTTGTCAGCGCTTGAGGAAGAACTGACATGCCAGTGCAGGCGGCATGTTCCCCTGCATCACCATACGACCTGGGGGACAGGAGGACCGGTGGAGGCCTTTGTCTCCCCCGCGTTGATAGAGGATATCGTTGCGCTGTACCGTCTTCGCAATCGGTATGGGTTCCCCATATGGGCCCTGGGGGGCGGAAGTAATGTGCTTGTGCCGGACAGGGGGCTGCCCGGCGTGCTCCTGCACACGGCGAATCTGCAGCAACAGTGGGTGGAAGAGAGAGGCGCGTGCGTAACACTTATCGCAGAAAGCGGTGTGCCCCTTCATCGACTCCTGGCTCGATGCAGCGCCGAAGGATGGACCGGGTTGGAATTCATGGCGGGAATCCCGGGCTCACTGGGAGGCGCGGTCTTTTGCAATTCCGGAACGAAGATGCAGAGCATCTGCCAACGACTACGATGGGTAGACGTGATTGAGAGCGACGAAGCAGTCCGTCGCTATTCCAACGAAGAGTTTGCCTGGAGCTACCGACACTGCTCCCTCAGGGGGTTTGTCTACAGGGTTGCCCTCGAGCTTGAACCGTCTGTCCCGGCTACGGTGCGCAGGAGGATCCGGGAGTGCCTGAAGGATCGGTCCCGGCAACCCCAGGGCAGGAAAACGGCAGGCTGTGTGTTTAAAAATCCTGATGGAATGAGTGCGGGAAGGTTGCTCGAGGAGTGTGGATGCAAGGGATTGCGGATCGGCGGAGCCAGGGTCTCGCCGTCACACTGCAATTTTATCGAAAATATAGAGAATGCCGCCTCGAAGGATATCCTGGAACTCATCGGCATATGCCAACGGCGGCTTCGTGCGGAGAAGCATATTGATGTAGGCCTGGAGGTTCAACTGCTCGGGGAATGTGGTGATGGGTGTCCGGCGTAGCGGCGTTCTTCTGCTTGGTGCCATCTTGTTGGGATGTCTGTATCATCTGGAGGAACACGCACAGTTCCTGCGTCTCCGTACTATCGAAATGCAGCCTTCCGAGCGGTTCCCGGCAACCGCAATCTGGGAAGGCCTCCCGCCGGAGGTTGAACGGTTCGGACTTCTGTTCGGTTTTGTTTCGCACTCTCTCGCAGAGAAGCTCTCGGCACGGTTCCCGATCCGATGCACCTTTTCCGGGAGATGGTCTCTGCATCCGGTGTGTACCATGGAGCCGCACAGACCCATCATTGCGATACAATATAAGGAGAAGAGCTGGTATCTTGGAACGGAAGGGCACCTCTGGGCGATGGAACATCCATGGAATGCGCTGATAGATACGGAGGATGCCGACAGCATTCCCGTCTTGCATTGGGAAATAGAGAGACAGCTACCGATTGAGACGATCTCTCGCGATCAGGTGTACATGTCCCGTTTTGCCGCAAAGAGGGTGAACAGGTACATGCAAACCCTGCAAGAGCTGCACTGGCTCCAGTCGATGCAATCCTGGACGTTAAGCAGGAAGACAGGCGAAGCAGTGGTGCGGATCACGCTGCCCCTTGAAGGAAATCGCGTTACTGTTATCCTCAAGGATGTGCCTCAAAGCTGGGAGCAGACCGCGAGGGCTATCGATTCAATCGTTCGTCGGATAGAGGCAGAGGAAGGGAAATTTCTCCTTGATGCCACCTACAAAGACCGCATTGTTCTCCGCCAACTGTATGAGTGAGTGCAGCGGTTCCGCAGTTTACGCGCTAAGGGGTGGCTACGATGCAGAACATGCCTGGCAGAGGGAAAGGAGCGAATGAATAGTGGTTACTGAACCTGAGCTCCTTGTTGGTCTGGATATTGGAGCAAGTAAGGTTGTAGTCGTTGTTGCCGAGCGTGACGAACAGAGCGGAGAGGCACTGATTATTGGTGTTGGCCAGGCCCGTTCCATGGGGATACGGAAGGGTCTGATCGTCAATCTCGAGCAAGCTGTTCGTTCCGTGGAACAAGCTCTTGATGATGCCAGGCAGATGGTCGGCTTGCCCCTCGATGAAGCCACGGTTGCCTTCGGCGGGAGTGGGGTGAAGAGCGTCACCTCCCGGGGTATGGTGTCCCTGGGGCGCGTGCCGCGCCAGATTACCGTCGAGGACATCGAGCGCGTTATCGAGGCGGCCCAAACCGAAGTGAATGTGGCTTCCAATCTCTGTGTCCTGCACACCATTCCGGTTGAATACTCTATTGACGGTAACAGCGGTATAGACGATCCATTGGGAATGACGGGCGTTCGGTTGGAGATAGAGCTGCAATCGCTCATCCTGTCCACAGCGGTGGTACAGAATGTCATCACCTGTATCGAACGGGCGGGCATTCAGGTCCGTGGTTTGATTATCAAACCTCTGGCCAGTGCCCTTGGGGTCCTGACCTCCGAGGATGTCTCGGTCGGCGCAGTCATCATTGACGTTGGCGGCGGTGCGACCAGTGTGGCGGTCTATGCCGACGGAAAGCCAAAACGTCTTTCCGTGATCCCGGTGGGCGGGGATCACATTACCAATGATCTTGCAGCTGTGCTTCGCATTCCCATCGGTAAAGCCGAAGCACTCAAAAAAGAGGTTTCTCTTGATGAAGCAGAGGAGAGTCTCTCGGATATCCTTGAGTTCGAAACACGGGGAAAGCAGTGCACCTGCACGGTTCGTGAGGTTGTTGATGTCATTACCTGCAGACTTGAAGAGCTCTTCGGGACCCTTGTGAGCAAAGAACTGCAGACGGCAAAGATCCCCTTGTTGCCCGGAGGCGTTATCTTAACCGGTGGTGTCGCCCGAATGAGCGGAATCGAGCACCTGGTCTCCGAGCTTTTGGATATGCCTGCCAGGGTTGCTCCTCCTCTCGATATCCAGCGGATGCCTCCGCAGCGGAATGGGGTGGAATACAGCGCCGCTGCCGGTATCATCCGGTATATTGTCGAAAAAGAGCGCAATCCATTCAAATATATCGAACCACCCCGTGAAGATCTGGGCCGGAGCGAGTACGTCGATGTATCGAGAACGACGAGAAAGAAACGTAAGAGTGTGAGGTCCTCTTCGGCGACGAAGGTCTCTGTGGGGAGTCTTGTGGATTCACTAAAAAAAACCCTAAAGGAGCTTTTTTAGCGAGGCAAACGGCTCGCACTGGAGGAGTTCGGCGATGAACAGACAAGGGGACGTTTTTGAGATTGACCGCATGCACCGGCAGTACCGGGAACGGATAAAGGTTGTCGGTGTGGGTGGTGGCGGCAACAATGCACTGAACCATATCATCAGGAGTGGGATTACAGGTGTGGAGTTTATCGCTGCCAATACCGATATCGCTCACCTTGAACGCTCGGAGGCGGATACCAAGGTAGCCCTTGGTACGGAACTGACTCGAGGTCTGGGGGCCGGTGCGGACCCACAGATCGGATTCAATGCTGCAAAGGAGTCCAGTGAGGACCTGAAGCAGGCGCTGCAGGGATCGGATATGGTATTTCTCACGGCAGGCATGGGTGGGGGAACAGGCACTGGTGCGACCCCTGTCCTGGCGGAGACGGCAAAAGAATCGGGGGCGCTGGTGGTCGCTGTCGTGACGAGGCCCTTTTCCTTTGAAGGCAAGAAACGGGCGAACCAGGCCAACGAAGGCATACAGAATCTCACCGATAAGGTCGACGCCCTTATCGTGATTCCCAATGACCGATTGCTCCAGATCGCCGATAAGAACACGCCGCTCTACGATGCCTTCAAGCTTGCCGACGAGGTGTTGCGTCAGGCCGTACAGGGCGTGACGGATCTTATCCTTCGTCCGGGGCTGGTCAACGTGGACTTTGCCGATGTGCGGACCGTCATGAGCAATGCGGGATCCGCCATTATGGGCATTGGGGAAGGTCATGGAGAAGGTCGGGCGGCGACTGCCGCAAAGACATCGATCAACAGTCCGCTTATGGAGTGCCCCATGAACGGGGCGAAGGGTGTGCTCTTTAACGTTACCGGCGGCCCGGATATGGGCATTATGGAAATCCAGGAAGCGGCGCAGATCATTACCGAGGCCGCTGACGAGGACGCCACGATCATCTGGGGACATACCCTCGATACCTCAATGGACGATTCGATCAAGATAACGGTGATCGCAACCGGTTTTTCGCTGGTGCAGACAGAGTCGAGAAGTCCGAGCCGCGGTAGGCAAAGAGGCAGGATGGAGCTTGAGGAATCCGAGGTCCACACCACTGAAGACGACCTCTTTCATATCCCCAATAATCCGGAGAGCCCATTGGATATCCCTTCCGTTGTCCGGAGACGGAACAAGGAAAACGACAAGTAGTTAGTATGGATGCCGATGTCGCGCTTTGCTTTTTGGGAACGGCCATGACCACTCGGGCAGCAGTATCCCTCAGGCATTTCGGAGTGTGAGTGGGGGTGACTAGATGAACAGCCGAAGAAGTAGACGGTATAAGATGAAGCGGCCGATGTTCGCCTTTGGACAGCTTATGCTGCCGATTGTCGGCATCGTTGCAATAGGCCTGCTTATTGTGGGTGTGAAGCTCTTTTTCCTACCCACTTCGAGTGATGGCGGGCCGGATCATAGCCCCGGAACACAACAGCAAACGACGGCCGGCAGCGGGCAGGATGTAACGGCCACGCCGGCTGTGACGATGGAAGAGGAATCACAAGGTCCATCGCAGAGCGGCGGGGACGACGCGGGCGCCCCGGCGAACGGACAGACCGAGCACGACACCGACGGCGGAGACGACATCGTTGCGGTGCCTGTGGGCGATGAACCGGATGCTGGAGCCGGCGGCGGCACGGGAGGTTCCACCGGCGACCAGGGAGCGGCGGATGCCACCCAGGAAGACCAGGGATCGACACCGCAAAACGGCACCTGGGGTGTCCAGATCGGGGCCTTCAAGACCAACGAACAGGCGAAGAATGTCGCTCGGGAGGCGCGTAGCGAAGGCTTCAGCACACGCATCATGAGCGCTGTGGTTAACGGAACACAGTACTATCGAGTCAGGGTCGTTGCCGGTGATTCGAGAGAAGAATCCAGGCAGATCGAAACAAGACTGCAGGAGTTGGGATATCCGACACTGATTGTCCGGTTGCAGTGAGCGTGGGCAAACGAAGCATTCCCCCGAAAGCTTCAACAGTGCGGCAGCTGTGCGCTTGCAGCAGATCGGCAGCATCAGGGCAAGGTGTGGTTCAATAGAGTGCGCGACAGTCTTGAAGGGAGATCCATGAACAAGAGCAAAGCACGTACGTTACTTCCCCGCAATGAGGTGCCTGCGGCCCTTTCCGCGGCACTGGGCTTTCCTTGGGAGTTCCCCTATTCCACGACCCCAGTTGAACAGGCGATCGGACGCATCATCGCTACGGATGTCGCCGCATCTTCGGAGATTCCTCCCTTTACGAGGAGTCTCCGTGACGGCTATGCCGTCCGCAGCCGTGATGTGAGTGGTGCGTCTGCCGCCCTCCCTGCATTCCTGCATTATAACGGCAGCGTGCCTATGGGCGGACTGCCCGAGCAAAAGGGTTCCGCCTTTTGTGCACAGGAAATCCATACGGGAGGTGTCCTCCCCGATGGGTACGATGCCGTGGTCATGCTTGAGGATACGGAGAGGACCGATGAGCTGATCGAAATCCGCAAGAGTATCCAGGCTGGGGAGAATGTGATCCAGAAGGGCGAAGAGATCGACAAGGGCGACATCGTTGTCCCCAGAGGGTCGAGGATCTCCTTTACGAACAGTGGCCTACTGTCGAGCCTGGGTGTGACCAAGGTCCCCTGTTTGCGTCCGCGGATCGGCATTATCAGCACCGGGGACGAGATCGTTCCGGCCGAGACGGACCCCCTCCCGCCGGGGACCTTCCGGGATGTCAACGCCTGGATGTTGATGGCGCTGTTCACGGAGTTGGGCTGTTCCGTGTCCCGTTATGGTATCGCCCCCGATGACCCGCAGCGGATCGAAGCGCTTTTCGCAAAGGCCTATGAGGAAAGCGATGTTGTTTTGGTGAGCGGGGGCTCCTCTGTCAGTGTCCGGGACTATACGGAGGATCTTTTTGCTCATCTCGGTCATCCCGGACTGGTGGTTCAGGGGGTCAACATGAGCCCCGGCAAACCCACCCTCCTTGGTGGGAACAAAGGGGAGCGAAGGCTGGTGGCGGGTCTTCCCGGACACCCCCTCTCCTGTGTTGCCGTAAGCCTTTTTGTGGTTGTCCCTGTTCTCTTCTCGAGCCTGGGGTGGAGCGGGGCACGGGACTATTGGAAGGTGAAACGGGGTGCGCTGGCCCGTGACCTCGCGGGGCAAACCGGAGTGGAGGAGTTTGTCCCCTGTTCCTATGGGCCCTCAGGTGATGTCGTCCCGGAGCCATCGAAATCGGGGTATATCGGCGTGCTCCAGCGATGTGGCGGTTTTATCCGTCTTGCTGAAAACGAGGAAACGAAACGGCAAGGTGAGATGGTGGAGGTTTTCGAATGGTAGTACAAAAGAATGTGTCGCTTGCAGAATGCTGGAGGATCCTTCGCGAGAAACTGGCGGGCTCTGTGGAACGGCCCGTCAAATTTCTGCAGCCTGATCAGGCGTTGGGCGGCCACCTTGCCGGGAGCCTCTACTCCAGGCGGAATGTGCCTCATTTCAACGCGTCGGCCGTAGATGGATATGCGCTCCGGGCTCAGGATTCCCGCAAGGCTTCTGCAGCGACACCCGTAACGTTTGAACAGGGGCAGTTCCAGTGGGTTAACACCGGGAATCATGTCCCCGCGCCCTGGGACGCCGTGGTGATGGTTGAGGACACCTCTCTGGACAGAGAGACGGGCACGCTCCAGGTCTCTCGTGCTGTACAGCTGGGGCAGAATGTGCGGGCTGTAGGCGAGGATGTCATGAAAGGACAGCTTGTGGGGTGTGCCGGCGACCCGGTCTCTCCCGCCCTGGCCTCGCTCTGCGTAGCGGCGGGACTGGAACAGCTTCCCGCATATGCTCCGCCGTCTGTCCACTTTATCCCCACAGGTGATGAAATCCTCTCCCAGGAGGAGTGGTTTCGGGGCACAGGGAAGGCCGGGCAGGTTGTGGAATCCAACTCCACGCTGCTCCACGGTTTCCTGCGGCAGTGGGGATTCCCCTTTTTTAAGAGAGCGTTGGTGCCCGACGAGCCCGAAGCGTTGCGGAATGCCATACGTCAGGCGTTGCCGCATTGTGATGTGCTGCTTTTGTCGGGGGGGACAGCAAAGGGGGATCGCGACCACTCCTATGAGGTCCTCTGCGAACTGGGTGAGGTGCTGTTCCGGGGGCTTTTGATGCGTCCGGGCCGACCGGCAATGGTAGGAATCGCAGAAGGCAAACCGGTTGTTTCCCTCCCGGGCTTTCCCATGTCCACGGCTGTGGTTGCCTGGTCGGTGCTCTATCCGATCCTCTCTTTCCTTCGAGACGGCACCTTTCCCGAAAGTGGCGATCGAATGCTGGAACAGGCAGTGGGCACGGTAGACAAGCAGGAATGCCGCCTTCTCATGCCTCATGCCTCGGTACAGGGCCAGCAGGAGTGGCTTCGGGTCAAGGGGGTTGATATCGAAGGCAGGAGATATGTCTGGCCTCTCCCCTCCGGTTCGAGTGTCCTCTGGTCTCTGGCAGAGGCTGATGGGCTTGTATTGCTGCCATCCGAATTGCTGGATGCACCAAAGGACTGGAGGGTTACCGTTTGGTTCCGGCGGACCGTCGAGTGGGACCAGCGGATACTGCTCCAGGGATCGAACGATCCCGGCCTGGAACGCAGTATCCCCTATGCACGGAAGCACGGCAGCCAGCTGCTCATCAGGAATACAGGCAGCCTTGGAGGGCTTACGGCGCTTCGGAGAGGCGAAGCGCACCTGTCTGCCAGCCATCTCCTTGACCCGGAAACCGGGATCTACAACGAATCCTACATCAGACGTCTTGCCGATTCGAAGTGGCATCGACGGATTGTCTACTACCGGCAACAGGGCCTGATTGTGAAACCTTCTATGGCGGGGAGCGTACAGGGGATAGGCACCCTCGCCGAAGAGCAGCTGCGTTTTGTCAACCGGCAGCCCGGGGCGGGGACCCGTGTCTTGCTGGACACCATGCTGGAGGAAGAGGGTATCCCGCCTGCCGGCATTCCGGGGTATGAGAACCAGAGTTTGACCCATCTTGATGCAGCTGCCAAGGTAGCGGCGGGGACTGCCGATGTGACGCTGGGTATCAAGGCAGCCGCCGATGCCTTTGGATTGGCGTTCATCCCGATCCGTGAAGAGCCCTATGAACTGGTGATCCCCGATCGCTATATCCAGACGGTTCCGATTCAGGCCCTCCTGGAGACCATAGAACAGGAACAGGATTGGAGGAAGGAGATCGAAGAGATGGGAGGCTACCGATGGCCGAGCTGATAGATACCCATGGTAGACAGCTGAACTACATGCGGGTCTCCGTTACGGATCGTTGTAACTTCCGTTGCCGGTACTGTATGCCGGAAGAGGGCATTCCATGGATCGCCCACGATGAGATTCTCAGCTACGAGGAGCTGCTTTCTCTCTTCTCTATTTTTTGGGAAATGGGAATCAGAAAGATCCGGCTCACCGGCGGAGAGCCCCTTGTCAGGAAGGGCCTTTTCTCCTTTATCAAGACCCTCCATGATTGTCTGCCCCGGATGAAGGTGGTGCTGACAACCAACGGTTCCCTGATTGAGCCACATATCCGGGAGATCCGCCAGTCCAGCTTGGCGGGGATCAACGTCAGCATGGACACGCTGGACCCCGAAAGGTTCCACCATATGACACGCATCGGCCGACTGGAGAATGTGAGGCGTGGCATCGACGCTCTGGCACACCATGCCGATATCCCCCTCAAGCTCAACACAGTCCTGATCCGGGGGTTCAACGATGGTGAGGTTGAGGATCTGATTGACTTCGCTTCGGAACACCGTGCCGTTCTGCGTCTGATCGAGTTCATGCCTCTTGACGAATCCGTATGGAATCGAGAACGGTTTATTTCCAGTGATGAAATCTTTACTCGTCTTCCTCAACAGGATCAGTGGAAACGGCTTCCCGGAAAGGACAAGACGGCGGGACCGGCGGTGTATTACCAAAACAGCCGAACTGGCCAGAGGCTCGGGATCATCGCGGCGGTGTCCCACCACTTCTGTGCCACCTGTAATCGACTCCGCCTGACGGCCACCGGGGAGCTCAGAACCTGTCTCTTTAGCGAAACCGGCGCTCCATTGCGGGAGCTGCTGCGAAAGGGAGACCATCAGGCAGTCAGACGCCGTATCGAAAGCGCAGTCAAGGAGAAACCGATTGATTGGCGGGAATCCGCCGGAGAGCGGAACAACAGCCATATGTCACGAATTGGGGGATAGACATTTTGTCGTTAACTCATATTGATACGGAAGGTAGCCCTCAAATGGTCGATGTGGGCGGGAAATCGACCACAGACCGGACCGCGGAGGCGGAAGGGTATGTCTCGCTCACCGAAGCCATCATGCAGGCCTTGCTGGACAGGACCGCGGAAAAAGGCGATGTGCTGACGATTGCAGAGACGGCCGGAATCATGGGGGCAAAGAGGACGCCCGAGCTCGTTCCGCTCTGTCATAACATCAATTTGAACTCGGTGCAGCTTCACTGCACGCTTGATCGGGACAGACGAGTTGTTCATATCTCCTGTACCGTTGCCGCCAGAGAGGTCACGGGGGTTGAAATGGAAGCGTTGACCGGCGTATCCGTGGCTGCCTTGACGATATACGATATGTGCAAAGGCATCGACAAAGGGATGACAATTGGTCCGATACGACTGGTTCGTAAATCGGGGGGTAAGAGCGGTTCCTACCTGATGGAGGAGAGACCGGAAGGAGCTGTGTAGCCATGGCACGCATACTTCGTTTGCTTCACTACCCTGATATATGTGATGCCTTCGTCATGTTTGTTCACAGTAATGAAGATGGGTCCCCAATGGTGAATGGCATCCCCAAGACGATATGGGCCGTTCCCCCGGGCCGCGACATACAGGCGGTGGGGGATGCGGAACAGGACGCTCTTCTCGTCACTGTCGAGGATTTCGAGCAATTACAACCGGGACGGTTTCTCGCGACCGAAGATGATGGGTGCGTTCTTTCCGTGGGCTCACCTGTGAACGGGGCGGTCCCTCTTGAAGTAGTGCAACAGGCCTTCCTCACGCTATCACAGAGGGTTTCCGCTGTCGCTCCATTGCGGACTGGGATCCTTACCGTCAGTGACAGGGGAAGCAGAGGTGAACGGCAGGACACCTCGGGGCCGGCGCTTGCGCAGCGAGCGAGAACAATAGGCTGTTCTGTGGAAGCCCAGAGGATTGTCCCCGATGAGAAAAACGCGATCACCGATGCACTGCGGGGGTGGACCGAGAAGGATGCCCTCCATTTGATACTGATAACGGGGGGTACCGGCCTTTCCGACAGGGACATTACCCCTGATGTTCTCTCCCAGATGGGGGAGAGGGTTATTCCCGGAATAGGTGAATACATGCGCTGGAAAGGGACGTTTTCAACAATGCATTCCATCCTCTCCCGCGGTGTCGCCGTCACCGTGGGGCCAACGCTTGTGGTTTCCCTTCCGGGCAGCAAACGAGGAGCCCTGGAGTGTTTCGATGCCGTAGCTCCTGCGTTGCGCCACGGGATCGAGACAATAGGGGGCTGGACAGAGGACTGCGGACATTGAGGGAAGCATCGGCAGGCATCACAGGTACATAAGGGGTCTTCATATAAAGGGGATTACGAGATATGCCTTCTTGGGAGGATTTTGTCCTCGGTGTGATCACCGGAGGAACCCTTCTGTCGTTGGCGACGCTGCTCGGACACCGTATCAGGGAAAGGCGGACGCCGACCCGAGGGGAAACCATCCACAATGCCGTGAGTATACGCCTTGCGATGGGGCCGAAGATCGTGGCCTTCGGAGGGGGGACCGGTCTCTCAACCCTTCTTAAGGGATTGAAGGGGTTTACCAAAAACATCTCCGCTGTGGTGACCGTCACCGACGAAGGAGGCAGTTCGGGAAGGCTGCGGAAGGAATGGGGTGTTCTCCCTCCAGGTGATGTGCGGAACTGTATCGTCGCCCTTGCCGAGGATGACAGCGCACTCAATCGGCTGCTGAATTTCCGTTTTGATAAAGGGGATCTGTCAGGGCACAGCCTCGGGAATCTCCTTCTGCTGGCGGCGACGGAGCTGACAGGTGATTTCCGTCTGGCTGTAGAGGAGATGAATTCGCTCCTTGCGATACGGGGGCAGGTCCTCCCGCTGACGACGGAATCCGTGGTCCTCCACGGGAGAACCACGGAAGGACGGCTGGTTCGTGGGGAGCTGGAGGTTTCCCGGCACGGGAGGGAGCTCCAGGATATATGGCTTGAGCCGAGGGGCGCAGCCCCGGTAAAGGATGTCCTTGATGCCGTCAAGGACGCCGAGATGCTCGTGTTGGGGCCGGGAAGTCTGTTCACGAGTGTCCTTCCGAACCTGTTGATCTCCGAAGTAGCCGCTATGCTGCATATCACCAGGGTGCCGATTGTCTATGTGGCCAACCTCATGACCCAACCGGGAGAGACGGAAGGATTTTCGCTCATTGACCACCTGGACTGGGTGGAACACGTTTTGGGGCAGCCTCCCACGCACATGGTGCTCAATGAAACCGCTGTTCCGCCGGAGATACGGGATCATTACGAAGAAGCCGGTGCTACGCCGCTTCGGATCGACGAAAGAGAACGGGACTATCTGACCAGCGAACGACATGTCCAGGTCATATCCGGCGACTTTCTGCAGATGGCCGATGAGCTTGTTGTTCGCCATCATGGATACAGATTGGCGGAAACGCTGATCCGCATCGCCCGTGAAGCGCAGGAGTAGGTAGGCATGGAAAGATTGGTCGACACCCTCTGGGAGGAGTGGCTTTCGGGGCCGACACCCGGCGGCAGTGCCTGTGTGAACGAGGAGATCCGGGGAATCCTGTGGGGGTTCGCCGCGCCACGGATGGAGGAGGAGACATTCCTGTTGTCCGGAGGGCGGTTGCGCATTTTTCGGCGTCTTCGCAAACTATGGCCGAATTCCCAGTTTGCCGGGCAGTACGAGCTTGGTTCGCTGCTGGTGATTCCCCAGAAACGGCGGGGGAAGGTGGGGCTCCGCGTCCCGGGAGAGCTGTTTTCGCAGCTCCGTGCTCCGCCACAGAGGAGCGCTTCCGGCAGCTGGGCCTGGATACGGGGTGTATGGGGAACCACAGGAGCGTTCTATATTCCCAAATCGGGGTACTATCTCCTCTTCCGTGTCGAAAAGCAGAAGAACGAGGAACAGATACTGGCGAGAGTGCTGCAGAGGCTCGGTGTGACCGTGGGGTTCCGAAGACGGGGGACCGTCACCGAATACCTCTTGCGTAACAAGAAAACCATTGTTATGTTTTTGGAGAGTATGCATCTTCCATACACAGCACAGGCCTTACAGGAAAAGGGGAGAATGCGTGCACTCCGTGACCATGCCAACAAACAGGTGAACTGCGACGCTGCGAATATCAGGAAGTCACTGGAGACCGCGTACAGACAGATCGCTCTGATCAATGCGCTGGAAGAGCGGGTGGGGCTTGGAGAACTTGCGCCGAAATTGCGGGAGCTGGTGGAACTCAGGAGACAGTACCCGAGCATTTCCCTCAAGGAGCTGGGGCAGCAGTTGTCACAACCTGTCAGTAAGAGCACCGTGGAATACCGATGGAACAAGATACGTCAATATGCAGAGCTCATGTTGGGGGACACCTTTGAAGATCCTGCGCCGGAGGCCGGCGCAGAGGGTGCCCCAAAAACGAATCAGTATCGCAAGGAGTAACGCTAATCGCGAGTTGCGTATTTTGAAAGGGGGAAGGAAACATGGAAAAGACAAGGGTCGCCATTAATGGATTTGGGAGAATAGGACGTCTGACGCTGCGTTCGTTTTTCGAGGAAGGTTCGCCGGAAGGGAGAAATTTCGAGGTTGTCGCCATCAACGACTTGACCTCACCGGACAATCTGACCTACCTGTTCAAATACGACTCCGTGCATCGCCGTTTTGGCGGAAGCGTAGAGAGTAGCGGCGACGAGATGGTCATCAACGGGAAGCGCGTCAAGGTGCTGGCCGAACCCGATCCCTCCAAGCTTCCGTGGAAGGAGATGGGGGTTGACATCGTTGTGGAGTCCACAGGCCGTTTTGTGGAGGCCGACAAAGCGAAGGCACATCTCGATGCCGGCGCGAAGAAGGTCCTTATTTCGGCTCCGGCCAAACAGGAGGATCTGACCGTCGTGCTCGGCGTCAACGAGGAGCACTACGATCCGAGTCAGCACAGGATTGTCTCCAATGCTTCCTGCACAACGAACTGCCTCGCCCCGTTAGTCAAGGTTCTGCACGACAGCTTCGGGGTGGAGAAGGGAGTCATGACGACAGCCCACTCCTACACCAATGACCAGAAGATTCTGGATTTCCCCCATTCCAAATACACCCGTGGCAGAGCGGCGGCCCTTTCCATTATCCCCACTACAACAGGGGCGGCCAAGGCGATCGGGAAGGTCATGCCGGAGATGCAGGGGAAGATGACCGGAATGGCGATGCGGGTACCGACGCCGGATGTCTCCATTGTCGACCTTTCCGTCGAGGTGAGCCGTGATACCGACAGAGACGCCGTCAACGCCGCGATGAAAGCAGCGGCCGAAGGACCCTTGCGGGGTATCCTCGCCTATGAAGAGGAGGATCTTGTGTCGGCTGATTTTGTGGGGGACAGCCATTCGGCCATCTTTATCCCCCAGCACACCATGGTGATCGGCAATCTCGTCAAGGTCCTCGGCTGGTATGACAACGAATGGGGGTACAGCTGCCGGATCAATGATTTTGTCGATTACATGGTTTCAAAGGGGGTTTGACCGATGATGTTCCTCCGCACAATGCCCGCAGAGGACATAAAGGGAAAACCAATACTGGTGCGGGTTGATTTCAATGTTCCCCTTGACGATAAAGGACAGGTTGCGGATGATACCCGGATTCGGGCGCATCGTCAGACAATCGGCGAGCTGCTGGAAAAGGGAGCAAAGGTCGCCCTGGTGTCCCATCTTGGACGGCCAAAGGGGAAGCGGCGTCAGGACCTGTCCCTGGAGCCGGTAGCGGACTATCTTCGTGAGAAGATGGGGTGGAAGGTGACGTTTTGCCCTGCCACATCGGGAACGGAGGTAGAGACTGCGCTCAAGGAACTGGAACCTGGGACGCTGCTTCTGCTTGAGAACGTGCGTTTTTCCCCTGGAGAAGAAGCCAACGATCCTTCCTTTGCGCGGGAACTCGCGGCTCCCTTTGACCTGTGCGTGATGGACGCCTTCAGTGCCGCGCACAGAGCGCATGCATCCACAGAGGGTGTTACCAGGTACCTCCCCGCTTATGCAGGCCGGCTGATGGAGCGTGAGATATCCTACCTGGGGAAGGTGCGCGACAACCCCGCCTCTCCCTATACGCTCATCCTCGGTGGCGCCAAGGTATCCGACAAGATCGGCGTTATCGAGAACATGCTCGGCAAGGTGGATTCCATCCTTGTGGGGGGCGGTATGATGTTTACCTTCTTCAAGGCCCAGGGGTACGGGATAGGCCAATCCCTCTGCGAGGAGGACTACGTGGAGCTCGCCAGGGACCTTCTGGACCGGGCAGCGCAGCAGAATGTGCGGCTCCACCTGCCGTCGGATGTTGTCTGCACCCGCGAGATCAAGGAAACGAGCAACGTTACTACCGTTCGCCCGGATGCTATTCCTGATGACATGATGGGTGTCGATATCGGTCCGGAGACAAGTCGGGCGTTTTCGGAGGTGATCGCTGCTTCCAAAACGGTGCTGTGGAACGGGCCAATGGGCGTGTTTGAGCTTCCTCCTTTTGCGGAGGGAACGAGATCGGTGGCCGCGTCACTGGCCGGAGCGACAGAACAAGGTGCGATGACTGTGGTTGGAGGAGGAGACAGCGCAGCGGCGGTGGCACAGTTCGGATATGCCGCCGAGGTCTCTCATGTTTCCACAGGCGGAGGGGCGAGCCTGGAGTTCTTTGAAGGCAGGATGCTCCCCGGTGTGGCTCCCCTCCTCAAAGAAGAGTAGTTCAGGCTGTGCCCGGTACAGCTGTATGGATGTCGGCGAGCCGGGCCGAAGAACCGAAGACAGTGAATAGGAAGCAACAATGTAGGGGCGCTTTTTAGCGCCCTTGCATCTATTTGGAAGTGGCGTCGGGCCGCAGAAGCGTCCGAGAAGAGCAACCAGACCTCCGGCGCGCGACAGCTGAAAGCAATACAATGAAAAAATGAAAATAAAAAAGAGGAGGGCTTTTTGTGGAACCAAGAAGGATGCATATCTCCGGGAACTGGAAGATGAACCTCGGGCCTCGGCAGTCAAAGGGGTATCTGGATGAACTGAAAGGGCAATTTGCGGCACTATCCTTCGATCAAGAATCCTTTGAGAGCCGAGGGGTAGATGTCTCGCTGTTCCCTCCATTCACCTCTTTGCACGTCTTTTCCGAGAGCGCTCGGGATATGCCTGTTGTCTATGGAGCACAGAATGCCTACTGCGAAGCAAGTGGGGCGTATACCGGGGAGATTTCCGCTGATATGGTCAAAGAGCTCGGTGCGCGACAGGTTCTCGTTGGCCATAGCGAGCGGAGGCATATCTTTGCCGAATCGACGGATCTTATTGCCCGGAAGGTCTCCCGTGTGCTGAGCGCGGATCTCCAGGTCATGCTCTGCGTCGGCGAGACCCTTGAAGAGCGGCAGAAGGGCGACACCTTTGATGTCCTGGAGAAGCAGGTGCTTACCGCTATAGCCCACCAGACACCAGAAGAGGTGGCCTCATGGATACAGATCGCCTACGAGCCTGTCTGGGCTATTGGAACCGGGCGGAATGCATCGCCTGAGGACGCACAGGAGGCGTGTCAGTTTATCCGCCGGCTGATTGCAGAGCGTTTTGGGCACAGGGTCGCCCCCAAAACCCGCATCCTCTATGGCGGCAGCGTCAAACCCGGGAATGCCCAGGCGATCCTGGAACGCCCCGATGTGGACGGCGCACTGATCGGGGGGGCCTCCCTGAAAGCCGACACCTTTGCCGAGGTGATCCGTATAGCCATGGAGATCGCCTAGATCTTTGGATCCTTTGTTTGCTATGCGTATTGGTGTGTGTCCTGACCCGGTATTCCCGGGCATATCGTTACTAATTTCACATATCACATAATATAAATCAAGAATCGAAAATCGGTTGGCATGGCATTCTGTCGGTGCCCCGTACCTAACATAAGATATATTATAGGACACAAAAAGAAGCGCTCCGCTCTCCTCGTTCTGCTTCTTTGGTGTGTGCTTGCGCTTACCTGCTGCTGTGTTCCGAAGGTGGACACAGGGAGCTCCTTTGAGGCCGCCCTATACTGCATAGCAAGCCAACAAAAAACGGACATCCCTCTGCCTGAAGGGATGTCCGTTTCCGGACATGCATGCATGATCGCTCGGTTCTTATGGGAACAGCATGGTACGGTAGCCGTTCTGGTACACAGTAATCAAAACCGGCAAACCAGACAGGAAATCTACTCGTTGCGGGAAAAACCTGCCTGACGAAGCTGCTCAAACTGCTGGTTCTGCCGCGCCTGTGCCGGCTGTTCGGGCATATTTTGGGAATAGAGAGATGTCGGTACATCTCCCCAGATGCGTTCCAGACTGTAGAATGAACGGCCTTCACGGCTGAAGATGTGCACCACCACCGAGATGCCGTCGACAAGGCGCCACCGGTCGCTTTCTCGCCCTTCCAGATGGCACTCTATCCCCGCCTGTTCCAGCGACTCCTCTGCCGTTTCCTGAAGGGTCTTCATGTGGGTCTTCGAATTTGCTGTTACGATAATGAAGAAATCAGCTATAGCTGTCGATTCGCGTAGATCAAGTATTGCAATATCCTCGGCATGCTTTTGGTCTAACCGGTAAAGCGTTTCTTCGAAACCGTAAAATTTTTCATTTTCTCTCAAAATTCCACCTCCACTGCTCTTTTTTGCAGATTTTTATTAAAAAATATCCCTTAGTCGTTGTCGATATGTATTCCCCCGAGACGGGACAGAATGCGTTCGTAGTCGTGGCCCACGATGAGCTGAACATACGCCGCCTGATCCCCTGAACGCACCAGGCCTTTTTCTATCCCGCACAGGTTGCCAAGGGAGTTGGCTGTGCCTTTGATGGCCTGCTGCTCCTCTGGCGGAAAATAGATATTACTGAAGTGATAATCGTAGTGCTTGGCATTCCCTATGTGGGCGACATCGATGCCGAGCTTCTGCAGTGCTGTCGCTGTTTTTCTTCCCAATCCCTTGGTCCCGTCTCCATTCAGCACAGCTATGGGTGAACGGATCTCCTGCAGCAGCCGTTCGGCTTGCTCCTCAGGTATGGTAGGTTCATCCGTTCTGGATGCGTAGGATTCTTCTGCCTCGGGGTCCTCGTCGCCTGGTATGTCGCTATCTCCACTGGCGGTCAGAAACTTCGAGGCAGCGTTGAGATCCCCCAGCCAGTAGCTGACACCGGAGATGTACGCGGGGTTGCCCGGAAGCGTGGCGAAGTTGATCTCGTTCAGGGAGAGGTCTTTGAGATAACTGGCGAGCTGCACCGCCTGTGTTACCGTAAGATCCGTGTCAAGCATATCGATGGTTTTTTTGGCGATGGTGGGAAGCTTCGGAAGCATGCCGGGGCGTTTGAGTTTTGCCAGCAACGCCATCACGAGTTTCTGCTGCCGCTCTACCCTGCCGATATCCCCCATGGCGTCGTTGCGAAACCGCACATACTCCAGGGCGGTTTCCCCATCCAGATGCTGTTTTCCTTCCGGGATATCGATGTACAAATCCCCTGCTCTATCTACATAGTGCAAGCGTTTTTTAACGGTAATGTCGACACCGCCCACCATATCGACAAGCTCGGGGAAGGTCGTATAGTTCAAAACGATGTACCGCTCAATGGGGATTCCGAGGTAGTTGACCACCGTTTCTTCGAGAAGCTCTACCCCACCGTAGGCGTAGGCATGGTTGATCTTCTGCCATCCGTGTTCGGGGACACGGACCCTTGTATCCCGCGGCAGAGAGAGCAGCTTGACCATCTTCCGGTCGATGTCGATCTTCGCCACGGCGATCGTGTCGGCCCGATGGCTTCCTTCGGTTTCATCCACACCCACCAGCAGCACGTGGAGCGTGTCTATTGTTGTGGATTCACCATTGCCGGCAAAGCTTGTTTTAATGTCCTCCGCTTCGGGTGTCACCACACCGTGGAGACGATAGGCGACCCCAACCGTTGCCGAAAGCAGGGCCAGCAGGAGCGCCAGAAGAAGTTTCGATTTGTGCACGAGTTTTCACCGCCCACTGCGAAAATAGAGGCCTTTTTTGTAGATATAATGTTCCACCGACCAAGGCACAAGATACCGGATACTTCGCCCCGACTCAACCCGTCGTCGTATCTCCGTGCTTGAAATAGCGAGGAGGGGGATTTCCAGAGGGAATATAGATTGCCGGATACGCTCCGGGAGCTTGTCGAGCTCGGCTCTATTGTATCCCGGTCGTCCCGCGGCGACCAACGTACAGAGTTCCGTCAAGGCATAGGGCTCTTTCCAGGTCTGGATATCCAGGACGGCGTCCATCCCGGTGATAAAGAAAAAGGTGACGCTGTCGGGCGGGAACCAGTGACGCATTTCCCTGAGCGTGGTGACAGTGTGGCTTGCGGCCTCGCGGTCGATTTCGACGCGGGAGAGCACGAAATGCGGGTTGTCCAATGTCGCCAGAAGCGTCATGGTGTGGCGATCCTCTGCAGGGGAGATATCCATCTCCCGCTTGTGCGGAGGCAACCCCGTAGGGACAAAGATGACCTCCGAAAGCCGGAGCGAAAAGTAGGCCTCTTCAGCTACCACGAGATGTCCGTAATGGATAGGGTCAAAGGTACCACCCATGATGCCGATCCGCTGACGCCGCATTGTATGCTTGCTTGAAGGCACGGTACTCCCCCTGTTCCGGCGTTCGCTATTTCCCGTTGGATATGCCTATCGGGTGTCTCCCGTGCTTCCTGGGAACATTACCTACCCCTTTGCATCTGGGGTATAGCTTCCTTCCGGTTGGAATGCAAAGGAAACGTCTCCGATCATGATCGTCTCGCCAGGCACAGCGCCGTTTTCCCGCAGTTTTTCTTCGACCTTATGTTTTTTTAGCAGCTTATTGAAGCGGAAAACCGCTTCATCCTGTTCAAAATCGTAGCGCTGCACTATTCGCTCCAGGTAATGATGGCGTACGCGGTATCCCTCCGGGCAGGGCTCAATGGAGACCGCCTCTGCCTCATGGGCATGGTGCCGGAGGGTCCCGGCCCCGGCTTTGGTTGCGTCAGGGCGATGTCCTGGAGACGCCGGTGTCTGTGTGTACTGGGCCGCCAGGCTGACGAGGGCTTCCGAGAGATCGGCCAGGCCGTATCCTGTCCAGGCGCTTACGGTGAGTGCCGGCTGCTCGAGTCCGTCAAAGGCGTCCAGGACCTTCTGTACGTGTGTGGCGCTTGGGGCCGCATCGAATTTGTTGGCCACGACAACACTCGGTCTGTTGCCCAGAGCGGAATCGTAGGTGTGGCACTCCTGCTGTACGGTGCGCCACTGCTCCACCACCTCTTCCGGGGTGGGGAGACTGATGTCGACAACATACAGGAGGATCTTTGTGCGGCTGATATGCCTGAGAAAACGGAGCCCCAGTCCGACATCGTCGTGCGCCTTTTCCACAAGTCCGGGGAGATCGGCAACGGTGACCCTTCGTTCCTCCGTTTCCAGGACCCCCAGATTTGGCGTCAGCGTGGTAAAGGGATAGGAACCGATCTTTGGGTGTGCATTGGATATGGCAGCGAGTAGGCTGGATTTTCCTACATTCGGTACGCCGAGAAGGCCGATGTCTGCGATGAGGTGCAATTCCAGCTGCAGCCCCCGTTCCTGGCCTGGTTCCCCCTTCTCTGAGAAGCGTGGCGTTTTGCGGATCGAGTTGGCGAAATGTGCATTCCCCCGCCCTCCCCGACCTCCCAGGGCGACACAGACTTGCTCGTGATGTTCTACAATGTCGGCGAGCAAGGAACCCGATTCCTTATCGTAGACAGATGTGCCGCAGGGGACCTCAATCACCGCATCCTCGCCCTGTTTCCCGTGCTGTTTCTTGCCCCTTCCGTTCCCCCCATGTTCAGCCGAAAAGAGTGTGGCATGGGAAAAATCGGCCAGGGTCAGCAATCCGCGGTTTCCCTGCAGTATGACGCTGCCGCCGTGGCCACCGTTTCCGCCGTCCGGTCCACCTTTAGGCACGTACTTTTCCCGGCGGAAACTGAGGCAGCCGTTCCCTCCTCGTCCTGCTTTGACTTTAATGGTTGCTTGATCCAGAAATCGCATCGATGGTTCTCCTCACGGCAAAAGCGGGGCCACACCTACCTGTGGCCCCGTCGTCTCGGCAACAAACAATGCCTCTCCACGTTCTGCTATATTGTGGACTCAATGGAAACGTATTTGCGACCTGCCTTTGTCTGGTAATGCACAAGTCCTTCCTTGAGCGCAAACAGTGTATCGTCCTTGCCGATGCCGACATTACGGCTCGGGTGTATCTTTGTGCCCCGCTGCCGGACGAGAATATTCCCTGCTTTTACGTTTTGCCCGTCGTGTTTTTTCACTCCAAGCCTCTTGCTGATCGAATCCCGACCGTTCGCACTGCTTCCCTGCCCCTTTTTATGTGCAAAAAACTGCAGATCAAAGCCTCTCATTGCTGTACCTCCTTGATGGAAATGTATTCCCCGTATGTTAGTGCAATATTTTTAAGACTCAGTCCTATACTCTCCGTGAGCAATCCCACTGCTTCCTCTCCGGGGTTCCAGGATATGTCCATCGTTTCCTTTTCCCGGTTCCAGATGACGCTGGGGGACACGCCGGCGACGTCGTCCAATCCCACCAGGAGACACTGCATCAAGGCGGAGACGGCTGAACAGACGATATCCGTTCCGTGGGTGCCGTAGCCTGCATGTCCGGAAGCAACGATCCTTTGCAGATGCCCGCCGTGTCTGTACAGGGTGATGCTGGTCATTGCCAACCGAGCTCTACTTCGGGTAGCCTAAGCGTTTATCTCATCTATGCGAAGCTCTGTAAAGGGTTGGCGATGTCCGCGCATTCTCCGGTATTTCTTTTTGCTTTTATATTTAAAGACATTAACCTTCTTGTTTCTCCCCTGCTGGAGGACGGTTGCGGAAACCGAGGCCCCTTCTACCAGGGGATTCCCGACCTGCACACCGCCATCATTTGAGAGAAGGTGCACCTTGGAAAGGGTAATGGACTGTCCCTCTTCCTCCGGGAGTCGTTCCACCTTGATGACATCTCCCGGGGCGACTCTGTACTGTTTTCCGCCTGTTTCAACAACTGCAAACATTGCCTGACACTCCTTCCGCTGGTTATGCGGGCATCCCTCAGGGATTTGGCAGCCCGAACCAAGCGCATATTGATATCTAAGGTAGTGTACGCGTCTGGAACGGGGGCGTCAAGTTGTCAATATGAGATCATTGTCGTGACTATGCGTACTAAAAGAGAATGCACGGGTGCCGGTGCAGGTTGTCAAGGCTTACGATGCCGCAGCTCTAACGTGGACCAGATATCCTGCAGAGGTAATCCGATCTGCTCCCAACCAACCAGTAGATGGTACAGAAGGTCTGCGCTCTCCTCGGTGAGGTTGGGGCGGTCTCCGCTTGCCAGGGCCAAGGCTACCTCGACCCCCTCCTCGCCGATCTTCTGGGCGATCCTTCTTGGGGTTCCGGTGAGTAGCCTGTGGGTGTAGCTTCCTTCCGGACCTTCTGTTTTCCGTTTGCCGATGACCTCCTGCAGTTCGGAGAGAAAGGTGATGTCTCCTTCGCCGGCATCCGAATAGAGGCGGTAGAAACAGCTTCGGTGCCCCGTATGGCATGCGGGGCCACTCGGTTCCACCAGTACCAGGAGGCTGTCTTCATCGCAGTCGATGCGGATATCCCGTACGTACATGATGTTGCCGCTGGTTTCGCCCTTTTTCCAGAGCTGCCGGCGGCTGCGGCTGAAGAGATGCAATTCACCGGTAGCAATGGTTTTGTCCAGGGCCTGCCGGTTGGCGTAGGCCAGCATGAGCACCTCGCCGTTGGCCGCGTTTTGCGCGATGACCGGAACGAGCCCCTTTTCATCAAAGCGAACTTCAGGTAATGCTGTGCTGATGTCACTCATCCTGTTCTCCCTTCTTGAGTGTGCGTACGGGGATACCCTGTGCGGTGAGGTGCTCTTTGACCCGATCCACCGTTGTTTCGGCAAAGTGGAAGATCGAAGCGGCGAGAGCCGCATCGGCGCCTGCGGCCAAGGCGTCGGCAATGGATTGTGCAGTGCCGGCGCCGCCTGATGCGATCAGCGGGACCCGCACGCGGTCGGCTACGGATCGCAGGAGCGCCAGATCGTACCCCATATTTGTCCCGTCTCTGTCCATGGAGGTAAGGAGGATCTCACCGGCTCCAAGCCGGGTGGCCTGCTCCACCCAGTCCTGCACGTCGATTCCTGTCTCTTCGGTTCCCCCTTTCACCACAACCTCCCAGGAGTCCTGGGTTCGTCGGGCGTCGACAGCGACGACAACGGCTTGCGAACCAAGGATGCGGGCGCATTCCTGGATCAGCGCAGGCCTACGGACAGCCGCCGTGTTGAGGGAGATCTTGTCGGCGCCGAGCGTGACGAGAGCGACGGCTTCGTCGAGGTTGGTGATGCCCCCGCCCACGGTAAAGGGGATAAACAGGTTCCCGGCCACGGTGTTGACCCAGGATGCCTCGGTCTTTCTCTGTTGGCCTGAAGCGCTGATGTCGAGGAAAACGATTTCATCTGCTCCCTGAGCCATGTACAGAGCGGCCAGCTCTGCCGGGTCACCGGCATCGCGGAGTCCAACAAACTGTCTGCCCTTGACGACACGTCCTTCTTTAACGTCAAGGCAGGGGATAATTCGTTTAGTCAGCATTAAACATTCTCCGTATTGTTTTGAATGAGGTGATGGTTCCTTCAAAGAGGGCTGTGCCCGCTACGGCCCCCAAAACCCCGGTTTCCCTGAGGCGGGCGAGATCGCTGTCTGTATGAATGCCTCCAGCTGCAACAATATTGATGTTGCTGTATTGCTCCAGAGTTCTTTTGTAGAGTTCGACATTCGGTCCGGAACGCATGCCGTCGTGGAGGATCGAGGTGATCAGGAAGGAGGAGGTGCCGAGGTCCAGGAATTCGGGGATTACCTCGGTAAGCCTCGTTTTCGTATCCTTGCGCCACCCTTCTGTTGCGATCAGCTCTCCCTTCACGTCCAGTGACGGGAGGATGCGCTCCCCAAAGCGAGCGACGATTTGGCGGCATCGGTTGTTTCCAGACAGAAGAACGCTTCCCAGCATGACCCGCCAGGCCCCTGCGTCGACGGCATTCTGTATGGCCTCTGTGGTTCTGAGGCCGCCGCCGTACTGGACATGCAATCCCAGAGCTGCGATGCGGTTCAGCAGAGCGAGGTGCCTGGGTGTTCCTTCCCTGGCTCCCTGGAGATCTACAACGTGCAGGTGGGTGAATCCTGTGTCTCGAATGATTTCGGCCAGGGCAAAGGGGTCCTTGCCGTAGACCTGCCGTTGGGCGAAGTCGCCCTGGCGGAGGCGGACAATCTGTTGGTCGTACAGGTCGATAGCAGGAAAGAGCAGCACGATTCTACACCCCCACCGAGGTTGGTTTGCCAAGCATCTGAATGACGTGGCGGAGGAAGGAAAGGCCTTCCGCACCGCTCCGTTCGGGGTGGAACTGGAAGGCCCAGATATTGTCCAGCTGTACGGCGGAGACGAAGCGTGTCCCCTCTACGGTTGTTGAGGCGACGGCGGCGCTGGAGTCATCCAGAGCATAGCTGTGGACGAAATAGAAGTAGCTGCTGTTGAATTGCCGCAGTTCCTGGGCCTGCACAGGGAGTCTGGAGAAGCTCACGGTGTTCCACCCCATATGGGGCAGCCGGCTGAGCTGCCGAAGGGGGGACACGCTGCCCTCGATAAGCCCCAGGCCTGCGGTGGTTTGATCGCCTTCGTGGCTGCATTCACAGAGCAGCTGCATGCCGAGGCAGATGCCCACCAGGGGGTTCCCGCTGTGAGCCCATTGGGTAAGGAAACCGGACCACTTCGCCCTCTGCAATCGCTCCATTGCCGGCGGGAAGGCGCCGACACCGGGCAGAATGAGGAGATCGCATGCTTTTGCCTCCCATGGGGTGTGGAGGAACCTTGCCTCTGCGCCGATCCGTTGGCATGCACGCAGCACATTGCCGATGTTGCCTGCTCCATAATCTATAACGCCAATCATAGTAACACTCCTTTTGTTGACGGGGGCGCCTGTGTTGCGGTGCAGGCATCTTTCAAGGCGCGTCCCACACCTTTAAAGGTGGCTTCGGCGAGATGATGGCTGTTATCCACTGCCAACGTGCGAAGATGGAGGGTGATGCCTCCCTCGCGTGCCAGAGCCTTCCAGAATTCGGCGACCAGTTCCGTGTCGAAGGAACCGCACTTCTGGGTGGGAAACGGGAGATCCAGGTACGCCCCTCCCCTGCCGCTCACATCTACGGAGACAAGGACCAGACTGCCGTCCATCGGCAGCGTGAGGGATGCGTACCGGCCTATTGTTCCGATTGCAGCGGCAGCTTCACGGAGAGCCTTCCCCAGCAGGATGCCCACGTCTTCAACCAGATGGTGGTCATCCACCGCGCTGTCGCCCTGCGCAGACACCTTGAGAACCCATTGGGCATGGTGGCCCAGCAGTGTGAGCATATGGTCGAGGAATCCTACGGAGGTGGAGATCAGGCATTCCGGTTTTCCGGAGTGCAGATCAAGGGCAAGCCGCACCTCTGTTTCTGCAGTGTTACGTTCAATCTGCAGCACCAGTTTCATGTCCCCTTTCTATCGCTTCGATTATGCGGTGCAACTGGGGCCAGAGGAGGCGTGCCGCCTTCTTGCTCGCCACAAGCCTGGCGGATACCTGAGCGACCTCTTCCAGCACAATGAGTCCATTGGCTGTTAATGTTTCGCCTGACTGGACGATGTCGAGGATACAGTCGGCAAGCCCCAGGCGTGGTGCAAGCTCTATCGAACCTTGCAAGGCGAGGATCTCGACCTGCACTCCCCGTTTTGCAAAGTGGTCCTCCGCAACCCTGGGATACTTGGTGGCCACACGCAGTCCCATGATAGAGCTCTCATGACTGAGAAACCGCTGCCGCAAACGTGGGTGGCCGGCGATGGCGAGCCGGCATCGTCCTATCCCCGTGTTCTGAAGCTCCATGACAGAGGTGTTCCGTTCCCAGAGCACATCGCTGCCGGCTAACCCCAGCTGCGCTACGCCGTAGTGCACATACAACGGTACGTCCATCGGTTTGGCGAGAATGTATTGGATGTCACGATCCTCCACCAC
The DNA here is from genome assembly GCA_021736445.1 of Synergistales bacterium. Taxonomy (NCBI): domain Bacteria; kingdom Thermotogati; phylum Synergistota; class Synergistia; order Synergistales; species Synergistales bacterium. The sequence goes on from JAIPGA010000002.1 coordinate 29,517, forward strand.
AAGGTTTCGCCCTTTCCTTTGGAGTGCTTCCACGGGCAGTCCCGCCTTGTGGAGAATGGTGATCGCCTCATCGAGAATCCTTCCTGTGGGAAGAGCAAAGGTCAGCATTCCCCGTACCGCTCCTTCCAGTCTCTGATGTCCATGTCGTCTTGCGTTTCCAGATCGAGGATCCTGTTTTCCCCCGCCCGGGCCCACCAGCGGTAGCGGCGGAGAGCGCCGAGATGCTGCGAGGTGCGGCGGTCGTGTTCCCAGCTGAACTCCACGACGGCTCCTGCTGCTGTGAGGGTGTTGGCGTACCTGATGCTTTCCTGCGGTGCGAGCCCGCCGGACCACAGGAGAACGGCCGGTTTCCCCGGTAGCGACTGGCGGCATTCGCGGGCAAGCTGCTCCATGTCGAGGCCGAATCCCAAAGCTTGCCCCAACAGGTTGTATTTGGCCAGCAGACCGTCGTACCGGCCTCCCCCACCTATCGACATGCCCGATGTCGGGGTGTATACCTCGAAGATGGGGCCGTTATAATAATCCAGTTCGCGAACGAGAGAGAGGTCGACAAAGAGGGAATCGCCGAATCCCAGTGCTTCAAGAGCATCGAGAATCTCCCGGAGTTCCTGCAGCACCGTTGAATCACCGAGGACACACCGGGCCTTCTGGAGGACCTCCGGGTGGCCCTTGAGGTGCGGCAGGGCTCGTAACATCCGCTTGGTTTCCGGATCCAGCGGCGCCCTTTCGATGACATCCAGGTAACGTGGCAGGGAGTCAGCCAGGAGGGCGTCGTGGAATTGCCGCAGATATCGCGGTTCAGTGCCGGTCAGGAGGCCTTCCAGGATGCGGATATCCCCCAGTACAAGCATGCAGTGCCCCGCCCCGGCCTCTTGAAGAGCCGAAAGAAGAAGCCAGAGAAGCTCTACATCGGCGCCTTTTCCGTCCCATCCAAGAAGTTCCGCGCCGACCTGCAGGCGCTCCATCTCCGTGACAGGACCTTCCGGAGCCCTGTACACCCGTTCTGCGTAACAGAGTCGCAAGGGGCGTTCTTCCGGTGCATGGTGCCCGGCGAGATAGGAGATCGCCGAGAGGGTCAGGTCACCGCGCAGGCAGCACAGCTCACCATAGGGGGTGGTGATGGCGACAAGTCGGTTGTGGAATTCCTCGGGGAGCCGTCTCCAGGCGGTTTCCATTGTCTGCAGTCCCGAGGGCCAGAACTGCTGGTATCCAAAGCGTTTGAACCGGGAGAGGAATGTGTTCTGGAGGTGCAGGAGGGCGGCGGCCGCTTCTCCACCCCAATAGCTGCACCCTCGGGGTGACCCAGTCATAGAGTGCCACCCTCAGCGCAAACGCCGCAATCCGTACTGTAGATACGGTGGTGCTGTGGACCGTTCTGTTCCAATCCGGGATGTCTCCTGCGAGCGGCGGGAGGATGCATGGTTACCCTTGCCTGTGGTGGACAGGTTGCCTGATGAACAGGTCGTTTGGGGTGCTCTGCCGCGCTGCTTCCCACAGTGGGGGCTTTCCGGAAAGGAAAGGTGCTCCAGAGAGCCCTGTTGCCGACATAGTGCATGAACACACCTCTTTCCTGATTTAATCCAATGATGCGTTAGGTGTCGATGACTGAGGCATGATATCATCTTCCCTGTGCCGCGTAAAGGCAGAGCAGGAAGAACGGTCAAACCAACTGGATTGTATATGTGAAGGAGGCTGACGAGGGAGATGTACGGTTCGATTGAAGCAATTGTGTTTGATGTTGACGGCGTGCTTGTTGATGTGCAGAACTCTTACCCCAAGGTTGTTGCGGAAGCAGTCAGGATAGGATGGCCTGCTGCGACAGGGCGTCCCCTGGGAACGCACAGCTTTGATGTGTCCTATTTCAATGCATGCAAAGGGCATGGGGCCTGCAACGATGACTACGATATCGCCTGGCTTGCCCTGTGTGCAGCGGCGAAGGGTATCTTCAGAGGAGAATTCCCCTCACTCGAGGAGTGGCGGGAGGTACTGGCCTCGATACCTCAGGACATCTCCCTTGAGCGCTGGATTCCCGAGGCCTTTGGCTCCAGGGTAGAACGGCGATATGTACGTCGTATCTGTGAGGAGCTGTATATGGGAGAACAGTTCCGGCGGTTACGCGGCCTCTCCCCCCAATATAGTAATGGAAAAGGCTACTATCGCCTGGAGCGTCCTCAGATATTCCGACATTGGCGTTCTTTCAGGCTTCCCGTAGGGATCTACACCGGTCGCCCCAGGGAGGAACTGGAGCTGGCGCTGCAACAGATCGGCTGGGAAGATTTCCCGTTTTCCCATGCCGTCACCCCTGACTCTGGCCCGGCAAAACCCTCACCGGAGGGGCTATCCCTCTTGAGCAAACGCTTTGAAACCACCCGCCTGCTCTTCATCGGTGATGCAACGAGTGATCTCATGGCCTGGCGGGGATTCGCTTCAGGGGCCTTTATCGGTGTGGGTGCCCCTTTGCGGCAGGTCTATCGTCCAACCATGCCCAGTCTCCAGGCGGCACTGGTGGCGGCCGGGCTGCAATAGGGCCACACACGGTACAGCCTCCGGAGGAATGTTGGTAATTCCGTACTTATATTCTAAATCTAGTTCAAAAAACAAATCCGGCATTGACCCGTCTCTACTAGCATGGTAAACTGTCCCCGTTGTGTCTGAATTTTTTAGTGTGATATCACACTATTTGGGAGGATATGCAGAGATGGGTAAATTTGGAGCTCGAGCATCCATGAACTGGAACGAAGATGGGACCACGGCCTGGCTGGACAAGAATGAAAGCCCCTATTCATTGCCGCCCGCTCCCCGAGAGGAACTCCGCGAGCTGTTGTGCAGTCTGGATTTCAACAGGTACCCCGATCCGGATTGCAGGGCCGTCAAAAGGATGCTTTCCGAACGAACAGGGGTTCCGGAACAGTGCATCTTTGTCGGTAACGGGAGTGACGAGATCCTCCAGTACCTCTTTCTCAGCTATCTGAACAGGGGATCTCGGAGGCTTGTTCGGCTCTATCCGAGCTTCACGGAGTATCAACGTCTCGCACGGGTTTTCTCTGCAGACGAACGGAAGGTGCCCCTCACCCTGGAAGCGGATCGGTTCCACGTAGACTACGCGGCGCTGCTTGACGTCATAGCGGGGAATTCGCCGGATCTGGTCCTGATCGACAATCCCAACAACCCGACAGGTCTCTCCATCGACTGCGGACAACTCGAGGAGCTTGCCGATCTCTCTCCCTGTCCTGTTGTGGTCGACGAGGCCTATGCGGAGTTTGCGTCATCATCAATGCTGGATCGGTTTTCACTGCAGCAAAAGAATATGCTCATTCTGCGTACACTTTCTAAAGCCTGGGGGATGGCGGGATTGCGTTTGGGGTACGCTGTCGGTCCGCCCGATCTGATTGCAGATCTTGAAGCAGTGCGGAGCCCCTACAATGTCGGCGGTCTAACGCAGTCTGTGGCGGGGATCGCCCTCTCCTATCAGGAATGGATGGAAAGCAGGGTGTACAGTGTGCGGTATCTCAGGAAGCAGTTCATCGATACCGTCAATCGCATTTCCGGTTTCCGGGCCTTTCCCAGTGAGGCCAACTTTACGCTGGTTCGCTCCTCCGTGCCGGAACAGGTATTGGACGAGGCCTGCTCCAGTGCATCTGTAGCCCTGCGGAGGGTTGATGACCTCCCCTGGGAAGGAACCTGGAGACGCGTTGCTGTAGGCAGGGAAGAGGAAATGCGACGTGTGTTGGATGTCTTTCAGGGATTGTCTGAACAGAGCGAACGGCGGCAGACACAGGAGCGGTTGGAGATCTCTGCATAGCCATAGGACAGGAAGGGGCGGGCTCATCACGGATGATGACTTCATTCCTGTAAAGCTTGAGGCCTCCGAAAATCTATGGTATACTCTCTCTGAACAATGCATCGCATAACAACGTTAAATATGTTCCATGGGGGGATGAAACTATGGCTGAAAAGTGGAAGGATCGCCTTACTGACCAGTTGTGTAAAGCTATCATAGCGCTGGAAACGGAAGAGGAGGTCTACAATTTTCTGGAAGATGTCGCGACAATCGGCGAGATACGAGCGCTCGCCCAGAGGCTGGAGGTCGCCCGACTCCTGCGGGAGGGGTACACCTATCCTCAGATTGCGCAACAGACAGGCGCAAGTACTGCGACGATCAGCAGGGTCAAGAAATTTCTCGAATACGGGGCGGATGGCTACAAGGTGGTCTTGGAGAAGATTGCCGCCCAGGAATCCGAGTAGCAAGGCATTCTGATACGAAGAGATGCGCAGCGCATAAGGGGAGAGGGGCTTTGTGGCAAAGCCCCTCTCCCCTCTTCGCATGTCGGATCTGATCCTGTCCCTTACTTGTCCTTCGGTTCAGGCGTTGCCTCGTTGTTCTGTTCGCCGTTACCCTCGAACTGTTTCTTGATCTCTGCGTTGCGTTTCACCCAGTACCACAGCTTTGCGGCCACAAGTCCCCGGATACTCTCCTCTCCTTCCTCGGCCGATACAGCCGGGATCCCGGTAAGGAGTGCTATCCCCTCTTCAATCGTATCGATCGCCCAGATATGGAAGGTCCCTTCGCGGACGGCGTCCAGGACCTCGTGGTGCAGCATGAGATTGACCATATTCGCCGAGGGCACCAGAACACCCTGATCGCCGGTGAGGCCGGCGAGCTTGCAGTATTTGAAGTACCCTTCGATCTTCTCGTTCACGCCCCCGATGGGCTGGATATTGCCGAATTGATCGACGGAACCCGTGACGGCGATATCCTGTCGGAGAGGGCGTTCCGCCAGAGCCGAAAGAAGACAGTAGAGCTCGGTGGAAGAGGCGCTGTCTCCTTCAATCTCTTCGTAGGTTTGCTCGAAGGCGATCTTGGCGGAAAGCGAAAGCGGGAGATCCTTGGCGTAGGTTCGGCCCAGGTAGCTTTCCAGGGTGAGGAGGCCTTTATTGTGGATCGGACCTGTCATCTTCACCTCCCGCTCGAGATTGACCACCCCTTCCCGACCCATGAATACATTGGCGGTGATCCGTACCGGTTTGCCGAAGACGTGATCCCTGGTATCCAGCACAGTCAAGCCATTCACCTGGCCAATCTCCCGGCCTCTGGTGGCGATGTGCAGTGTCCCCTCGGCAAAGAGGTCCTGGATGCGTTCTTCGATCAGGTTTGTGCGGTACTGTTTCTCGTCGATAGCCTTGCGGATGCTTTCTCTCGAAACCGTCTGGAGATCGTCCATCCGTGCCCAGGAGGAGGCTTCTACCAGAATCTCCGAGATCTTGTTGAATTGTGTCGACATCTTGTTTCTGTTACCGGAGAGTCGGGAGGACCATTCGATGATTTCCGCCACCGCTCCGCTGGAGAAGGGCAGGAGGCTTTCTTTCTGTGTGAAACCGGCGACGAACTTGCCAAGATCCCGCTCGGAATCTGCGTCGCGTCGCATATCCACGTCGAAGTCGGCCTTGATCTTGAAGAACTTGGGGAATTCGTGGTCGTACATATGGAGAAGATAGTAGATCCAGCGTGTGCCGATGATCACCACTTTGAGCTTAATGGGAACCGGTTCCGGGCGCAGTGAGGAGACGGGGACCAACCCCAGTTGCTCACCCAGGTTTTCAATGGCTATCTCGCCTGTTTTCAGCACTCTTTTGATCGCTTCCCAGGACATGAATTGCCTGAACAGATCCTCGGCCTGTAAGAGCAGGTATCCGCCGTTGGCTTTGTGCATCGCGCCGGCCTGGATCTTCTGGAAATCCGTAGAGAGATAGCCCTGTTTGCTTTCGTACTCCACTTTCCCCACTGTGTTGTAATAGTTGGGGTTGGTTTCAAAGATGACCGGAGCCCCATCTTCCGGGTCGTTACTGACAAATATATTGACGTTATAGCGGGAAAAGTCGATTTCGGCGTTTTCGTCCCTGGCGGCGGCGACGAACATGTTGGCGTTGGCGATGATGTCCTCTGTCAACGAGTTGATCCATTCACTGAGCTTGTCTCCTTCGCCAAAGCTGCCGCGCAGCTCATCCAGGGCAGGGGTGATGGCGTTACGGCTGATTTCGGCCTCCAGCTCCTTGATTTGGTCCTTCAGCTCTTTTTCCAGCGAACGGATTTTGCGCAGTACAGCCAATGTTTGCTGGGAAATCTGTTCCGACCGGTCTTTCATCTGCTTCTGCTGCTCTTCATCCAGTTGCTCGAATTCCTCCTGCTGCATCTCCCGCTTTTCGATTTCCCCCTCTTCGTTTTCCTCTTCTTTCATGGGGATGTTGACAAAACCCTGGGGAGTGCGTTTGACTGCGAATCCCTTTTCCGCGGCTTCCGCCCTGATCTGTTCCATCAATTCGTTGACCTTTTCCTGAAATTCCTTCACCATTTGCGCTTTCTGATCCTCGTAATTGCTGTCCTCAAAGGCTTTATTCAGGATGATCTTCAGGTCCTCTACCAACTCGGCGAGTTTTTCGGAGAGTTTTTCCCCGTTGCCGGCCGGGAGATTGATAGCCAGTGGGCGGCTTGGGTCGTTAAAATTGTAGACATAGATCCAGTCATCCGGGGCTTCTTGCTGTTCCGCTTCCCTGTGCAGCTGCTGGAGGGTGTAGGTGGTGCGCCCGCTACCCGGGTTGCCGACGACAAAGATGTTGTATCCGCGGCTCCGTACACCGAGACCGAATTTCATGGAACGGTTGGCTCGTTCCTGTCCGATCAGTCCTTCGAGAGCGCAGCATTCCTCTGTCGTTTCAAAACCGAGTATGGATGGCTCCGTTATCCGTCGGAGCTGCTCAATCTGGAGTTCCTTCGTATTCTGTGCTGTCATCAGCAGACATTCTCCTCTCTGTGTTTGCGATGATCCCACCGCCGACAACCATTGTACCATCGTACAGAACAAGCGACTGTCCCGGTGTGGGCGCCGTAAAGGGCTCATCGGCATGGACGGTAAAACGGCGGTCCTCCCGGTGGAGCTCTTCTATCCGTACGGTTACGGGCCGTGCCCTGTACCGGATCAGCGCCGAGAGCTCGGCTCCCTCAAGGTGGTTTGTGCCGTACACCACGGCATCCCTGCACAGGATGCGATGTGCCGAGACCTCCTCCCGTGATCCGACTACCACCGTATTTGTGGCGGGATGGATGTCGGTGACGTACCACGGACCGTCTGGAAGCCCCAGGCCTTTCCGTTGGCCTATGGTAAACTGAAAAAACCCGCCGTGTCTACCGAGCAACCTCCCTTGCTTGTCGCGAAAGTCTCCACTGCCGGCAGTGCCATGGATGTGCCGGGAGAAACAGAGGTCCTGCGAGGAGGGTATCCCCTCGAAGAGGCCGGGGAAGGATTCCTTCCCCAGCTGTTCCACCTCCTCTTTCGTGTACCGGCAGAGGGGGAGGATGGCACGTGTCAGAACGAAGGGGCCGAGACGGTAGAGAACATAGCTTTGGTCTTTTCTTCTGTCGGCTGCCTTCCACAGCCCTGCCCTGCCCTGCTGTCGGCCGGTGCACGCGTAGTGCCCGGTAGCTATTGTGCCGATGCCGCGGTACCTTGCGAACGACAGAAGCCTTCGGAATTTGATTGTTTCGTTACAGCGAATGCAGGGGTTTGGCGTGCGTCCCATGAGAAGTTCCTGTTGACTGTACTGTTTTATCCTGGTGTGAAATTTGTCTCGAATATCATGATACCAGAGAGGGATGCCGAGCTGCGTACATACCGACCGGGCCCTGTGGTAGCTCTCTTTCTCCTTCTTGCCGCCATGCATCGCAAGCATCAGCGCCGTGACGGCAAAGCCCCGTCGCTGCAGGAGAAGAGCCGAGACCGCGCTGTCCAGGCCTCCGCTGATACCAATAAGGATGGTCGGTTGCGGCATCAGTACTCCCGACCCCGTTGCGGCTGGAATCCTTGCTGGAAGGGGTGTCGTATCTCCCGGAATTCCGTCACCAGGTCGGCGAAGGAGATCACGGCTTCGGGGGCGTTGCGTCCCGTCATGACCACCTCAATGTAAGGGGGGCGGTTCTGGAGCAGCTGCTTGACGTCATTCCAGGCAAGCAGACCGAAGGCAATGGCGATGTTGATCTCGTCGAGCACCAGCAGGTCGATCTCGCCGTCATTGAGGATGCTGCGGGCGCTTTGGAGTCCTCGTTGTGCTTCCTCGAAATCAATGGGATAGGGCTGTCGGGGATCGACGAAATCGGGGGTCCCGGTTTGCAGGAAGGTCACCTGTGGAAGGGAGGAAACCGTCTTGATCTCGCCATAGTGTTCCCAGCCTTTGCAGAATTGGATGACTGCAGAGCTGCCGCCGTGTCCCGCGGTTCGGAGGACCATTCCAAGCGCCGCCGTCGTTTTTCCCTTGCCATTTCCCGTATAGACATGTACGATACCCTGTTCGTGCAGATGCATCTCTTTTCCTCCTCGCCGAATCGGTGTCTACTATTCCGCCCCCCAAGGGCCATGGGAGGTCTCTATGGTTTCACAATTCAAGCTTCTTGTCACCGGTATCGTTCAGGGCGTAGGATTTCGCCCCTTCTGTGCCCGGCTTGCCAAACGACTCGATCTGAGCGGTTCTGTACAGAATACCTCCGAAGGAGTGCGCATCACGCTGGAGGGGCCTGCTCACCTTATCGAATCCTATATGGAGCTTCTCTCCAGGGAACATCCCCCACTTGCTGTGGTGAGTGATATCCAGGTGGAGTCTGTGGGGCAGGTCAGGGCTCCCTCCGGCTCGTTTACGATAGAAAAAAGCCTCACGCAGCGTAGACAGCGTGTGCTGATCCCCCCTGATGTGGCGACCTGTCCGGAGTGCCTCGAAGAGGTGCGAACCCCCGGGGAACGACGCTACCGCTATCCCTTCACCAATTGTACAAACTGTGGTCCAAGATACTCCATTATCGAGCGGCTGCCCTACGATCGTCCCTTCACGACGATGCATTCCTTTGCGATGTGTGACGCTTGTCAAAAGGAATATGAAGATCCCTTTGACAGACGGTACCACGCACAGCCCATTGCCTGTCCCCTGTGCGGTCCACAATTGGAATTCATTACGGCACGGGAGAGCGCTGATGCCTCCTGGTACGGCGAGGAGGCCCTTCAGAAAGCGGTGGAATCCCTGCAGGGAGGAGAGATCGTGGCCATCAAAGGGCTCGGGGGATATCATCTGGCCTGTGATGCCTTCAACGAAACGTCTGTTTCGCGTCTGCGGGAACGCAAGATGAGGCCCATGAAGCCCTTTGCTGTAATGGTGGCAGACCGGGAGCAGGCGGAGCGGCTGCTCGTTCTTTCGGAGGAATCCATGGATTTTCTCCAATCACCCCGAGCACCTATCTGTATCGGCAAGACCAGGAGACCCTGTCTTGCCCCCTCGGTAGCCCCCGGTCAGAACAGCATCGGTGTCATGCTGCCCTATACCCCGCTGCACTGGCTTTTGATGGAACACTTCGAGGTCCTGGTCATGACCAGCGCCAACCTGAGCGACGAACCCCTGATTGCAGATGATCGGGAGGCACTGGAGAAGCTTGGAGGGATCGCCGATGCCTTCCTTCGGCATAACCGGCCGATCTTTCGCCGCATTGACGACTCGGTTGCGATCGACGCTTCGGAAGGGCCGATCATGGTGCGCCGCGCCCGCGGGTTTGTTCCGTCTCCTCTCTTTGTACCGCAGGAGCTGCCGGAGCTGCTGGCTGCCGGTGCCGAGATGAAATCAACCTTTGCGCTGACCCAGGGGCGGTGTATCTTCCCCAGCCAGTATCTCGGTGACCTCAAGGATATCGCGACGGTGGGGCTGTACAAGGAGGCGCTTCGGCACTACCGGTTCCTGTTTCGTATCGATCCCGCCTTTCTGGTGTGCGATATGCACCCCCAGTTTCTTTCCACGGCCACAGCCAGGGAGGAGACAGAAGGCCGGCTGGAGGAACTGGCGGTTCAGCACCATCACGCCCACCTTGCCGCCTGTCTTGCCGAACACGAGAAGGATGGGCCGGCGATCGGACTGATCCTGGATGGGACAGGTTACGGCGCGGACGGCACCATTTGGGGGGGCGAATTGCTGGTAGGAGATGTCGATGGCTACAGGCGGGAGGGGCATCTCGCGCCCTTTCGCCTTGTGGGCGGCGACAGAGCCGTTGCGGAACCCTGGAGATCGGCGCTTTCCCTGCTCGTTGAAGCCCTGGGGTGGGATGGAGCCCGCAGCATAGCGAAGGAATTGTGGCCCCAGAGGACCGAGACCGTCGAACAGCTGTTTGACGCCTACCATCTGTTTCCGGTCACCACCTCCTGTGGGAGACTCTTTGACGGTGTGGCGGCGCTTCTTGGATGCTGCGCAACGGTCAGTTTCGACGGGGAGGCCCCGATGCTCCTTGAAGGGGCTGTTGATGAATCCTGTGATGCCATCATGCCATTTCTGGTATACCACGACAGCGAAGGACTGATTTCCCTGGACTGGAAACCAGCTGTCCGTTGGCTTGTGAGCCATAGGAACGACACCCTTTCCCGCAGTGCAGCGGCGTTCCACCGGGGTCTGGCGGCGGCTCTGGTCCAGGCGGTTGCACTGCTCCACTGTCGTTGCGGCCTGTCGACGGTGGTGCTTTCAGGGGGGGTATGGCAGAATCGTCTGCTTTCGGACGAGGTAGCGGAGGGCATACGCGAGAAGGGATGGACTCCGCTCCTCCACAAGCGATTGCCTCCGAACGACGAATGTGTCGCTGTCGGGCAGGCGGTCATCGGCGCAAGGTATCTGGAAAAGAAGGGGGCCTACGCGTAACCGAGGTCCCGGGGGGGACGGCCGTCCTCCTGCTCCCCGGGCCTCGGTTATGCGGTTTCACCTCCGTCTAAGGACTATGGACGCCGGCCGTAATCGACGTTAGTGCTCAGGTTCTGGAGCTTTTTGAGGCTGTGTACCCCTTCCACGTACCGGATGGTTCCGCTCTTCGAACGCATCACCATTGATTGCGTGGTGATCTTGTCGCCGGAATACCTGACGCCCTTGAGAAGCTCTCCATCGCTCACGCCGGTGGCGGAGAAGAAGACATTGTCCCCGCCCACCAGATCGTTGATTTCCAGCACCTGTTCCAGGTCCATGCCCTGCTCCGTACACTTGTTGCGTTCTTCGTCGTTCCGTGGCCACAGCTTGCACTGAAACCCTCCGCCGACGCATTTGAGGGCGCAGGCGGAGATCACCGCTTCAGGCGATCCTCCGATCCCCATCAGCAGGTCGATGCCGCTTTCGGCACGGCAGGTCATGAGGGCCCCACCTACGTCGCCGTCCGGTATCAGCCGGATCCGTGCGCCGGTTTGACGGATTTGGGAAACGAGATCGTCGTGGCGCGGTCTGTCGAGGACGACAACGGTCACATCATCGGTGGCCAGACCTTTAGCCTTGGCTACGCGACGGATGTTTTCCGATACAGGTGCATTGATGTCGATAAACGGGGCTGCTTCCGGGCCGCTGGCAATCTTGTTCATATAGAAGATATGGTGAGGGTTATACATGCTGTCTCGTTCTGCAACGGCAACCACGGAGATGGCGTTCAGGCGCCCCTTGGCAGTGAGTGTGGTGCCGTCGATCGGGTCGACAGCGATGTCCACCTGGGGAGGATCCCCGGACCCAAGGTGTTCTCCGTTGTACAGCATCGGGGCCTGGTCTTTCTCCCCTTCACCGATAACCACCAGACCGTCCATACAGACCGTATTGAGAAGATAGCGCATTGCGTTGACGGCGGCCCCATCGGCGCCGTTTTTGTTGCCTCTTCCCAACCAGCGTCCGCCTGCCATCGCCGCTGCCTCGGTGGAACGCACCAACTCGAGAGCCATGTTTCTGTCAGGGACATTCATGCACTGCACCTCCTAGGTTATTCTATGCAACGCACCTGCTGCGACACATCTCTGCCCACATCTTAACACCATTACTCCTCATCGAATCGGGAGAATATTTCGTCTACAAAACGAAAATAGTAATCGGGGTGGAACAGGGACTGCAGAGTCTCTGTGGAAAGGGCCCTCTGGACCGTTTCCTCCTGCTCGAGCATCTGCTGGAATGTCCCGTTGCCGTTCCAGCATCGCATGGCCGCACTCTGGACCGCCCTGTAGGCGTCATCGCGGGGCATACCCGCATCCTCCACAAGTGCCAGGAGCACTCTCTGGCTGTACACCAGTCCCTTTGTGAGATCGAGATTGGCGAGCATGGCATCCTCGTTGACGGTGAGGTCCGCTGTCAGGGCGTGCGTTTTTTCTATCATGTAATGGGCAAGATGAAAGGCATCGGGCCATATGATGCGCTCCGCCGATGAGTGGCTGATATCCCGCTCGTGCCAGAGAGCGATGTTTTCTGTTGCTGTCACCGTATAGCCGCGGAGCAGTCGGGCCATCCCACAGAGGCGTTCGGCAATGATCGGGTTTTTCTTGTGAGGCATGGCCGAAGATCCTTTCTGTTTGTTGCCGAAGGGCTCCAGGGCTTCCAGTACTTCCGTCCGCTGGAGGTGCCGTATCTCTGTGGCAATGCGCTCTATCCCCGCTCCGAAAAGAGAGAGCGCCGTTACGAGCTGAGCATGGATATCCCTTGGGATCACCTGGGTGGAGATCCTGGCGGGACGCAGTCCCAGCAATTGGCATACCCGCTTTTCGACAGAGGGAGGGCAGTGGGCGTAGGTCCCCACGGCACCGGATATCTTGCCGATTCGACATGCCTCTTTAGCGTCTTCCAGTCGTCGTGTGTCACGATGTAGCTGGTCGTACCAGTTCAGCAGTTTCAAGCCGAAGGTCATCGGTTCGGCGTGGATGCCGTGGGTTCTTCCTACGCAGGGGGTATAACGGTATCTTTGCGCCTGGTGCAGAAGGCTTTTTTTCAGCGCAGCCAGGGAGCCGAGGAGGATCTCCATCGACGTATTGATACGCAGGGAGCTGGCGGTATCCAGAATGTCGCTGCTGGTCAGCCCCAGGTGGATATAGCGGCCTTCGGGACCGATTGTCTCGGCAACACAGGAAACGAAGGCGATCACATCGTGATGGGTGTTCTCTTCGATTTCCCTGATCCGTTCAACGGTAAACCCCGCCCGTTCCTTGATCACCGAAAGGGTCTCATCGGGGAGGACCCCTTCCTCATTCCATGCTTCACAGGCTGCCAGCTCTACGTCGAGCCAGGACATGTATTTCTGCGTTTCGGACCATATTGCCGCCATCGCTTCTGTCTCGTAACGTTCTATCACGGTGCATGACCTCCGTTTTGCCGGTGTTTGCGTACCCACCTTGCGCGTATCTCGGAAAGAAAGGGTGCGTAGATCCCGGAGGCGAAATCCGGGAAGGTGTAGTCAAAGGGCGCCCACTTCCCCGAGCGGTACCGCAGCGTCACCTCTGCAAACAGCCCGTTACCTATCGGAATACGTTGCGCTCTGTCCTTTGTGGAGGCAAGTATAAGGCGGGCTCCATCGATAAAACCGGGGTCGATGTTGACCCTCCGCTGTGTTGCGCCGCTTTCCTCCTCGATGGCGACGGCGGTGGTTTTCCATTGGGCAAGCTGTTCACCGTCCCAGAGGCCCTGGAAAGAAAGAAGGCGCCTGGTCAGTTCGGTACCGATAGCGTCGTAGTAGCGGGTCCACTGGAACGAATAGGCCTCGCTGATCTGTTCCGGTGGCCCCCAGCGTTCGCGCATTCTCTCCAAAGCCCACTGCCACCAGGGTTCGCTTGGGGTGAGTGTGGCCACGAAGAGTTTAACAGGGATCATCGCTGTCCTGTTCTGTTTCCCACGATTCGGGATAGTTCAAGGTGATCCTGCCCACCGGCGTCTCCTCCCAGCAGCAGACAAGAGTTGTGTCTCCCCGTTCCGGCTGAGATGCTGCGGCATGATCCCCCTCTGCGGTAAAGGAAAGCTCAAAGCCGTGGTCGAGGAGGAATTTCCGCAGTCCTTTGCCGATTGCCGCCCATGCGAGCACATCTTCGGCAACGGTAGCCTCCTGACTGACATCTTCAAGGAGATAGATATCCCGCTCCAGTTCCGTGAGCAGAAACATCTGAGGATGCTTGCCTGTGGCGAGTGTGAGGCAGCCATTGTGTGTTTTCAGGGCATTCCGAATCTGCCGGACGGTCATCGATATCTCTCCGGTGATGCGGGCGGCTTCCCGATTCAGCGACACCGATTCTCCGCGGAGGCTGAGCAGGGGGAGCGGGACCTGCCACCAGGGGGGTGGTTCGACGGCTTCCCGGAGGCTTTTTTCACCCGTTCCGATGGTGCTTCCGTATTCATGGAGGCTGATGACGGTTCCGGAGGGAGGGGCGACGGCGCCGTTGCCGATGTCATAGAGGGAACGGTACTGTCGCGGCAGATTGCGCAGTGTCAGGGAGCCCCATCCCTTTTCAAGCATGGCGATCAGGTGTTCTTTGCAGACAAAGAGACCTTCTGAATGAAAGAAAACAGCTTCCGCTTTATGTAGAAACATCTGCCGGAGTGCTTCCTGCAAAGACGAATCGAGGTTCAGGGTACTAGTTCTCTGCTGTTTCTCCATGCGCTGTTTCCCTCCCGAGTAATGCTTCTACAAAGGGCCTCGCCACAAAGGGCTGCAGGTCGTCGACCTGTTCTCCGATGCCGATATACTGAACGGGGAGATGGAGCTCTTGCGCAATGGCGAGGAGGATGCCCCCCTTTGCCGTGTTGTCGTATTTTGTCAATACCAGACCGGAGATCGGGAGTGTTTCGTTGAAACGTTTTGCCTGCTGGAGCCCGTTCTGGCCCATAACGGTATCCAGAACGAGCCACACCTCCACCGCATCCTCTCCGACCTCCCTGCACGCAACACGGTACACCTTGTGGAGTTCCTGCATAAGGTTGTGTCGTGTGTGCAGTCTTCCCGCCGTATCTGCCAGGACACAATCGGTCTGCGTCGAGATTGCAGCGTGCAGCGCATCGTAGAGTACCGCAGCGGCGTCGCTTCCCGGGGCTTGCGAAACGACCCTGACATTCGCCCGTTTGCCCCAGAGCTGCAGCTGTTCAATGGCTGCAGCCCGGTAGGTGTCTCCTGCAGCAAGCAGTGCGCTCTTGCCGTTATTCTGCATCCTTTGCGCAAGCTTCCCTGCGGTGGTGGTCTTCCCGCTGCCGTTGACGCCCACGAGAAGGACCGCTGAAGGTGGATCGGCTGTGATTCTTTGTTCTGGAGGCACCTCAAGGGCTGTCAGCATGTCTACAAGCATCTCGGAAAATACCTGATAGAGCTCTTCTCTGGTCTTGATCCTTTTTCGGTTTGCTGTTTCGTTCAGCCTTTCCAGAAGCTCCTCGCTGAGGTCAACACCCACATCGCCGGAGATCAGCTGCTCCTCCAGCTCCTCCCAAAACGTGTCATCCAGGGGGCCGCCGCTGAAGATTCGGGTGATGCCACCGCTCCAGCTTCTTGTCACACCTTTGAGTTTCTCCTGCAGGGAGCGAACCAGCGACATGTGCGTTCATTCCTTTCCGTGGCTTGCTGAAGAGGATGTCTTATCAGCAGTGTTTTGCCGGGGTGCCTGATTGGTCCTGCCCCCCCGGGAAGAACCGCTGCCACGCCGTTTTTTTCGTTTCGATGGGGCATTGCTTTGGTTTTTCGCGGAGCCTTTCTGCTGGGATTGATCCTTCTTCTCTTTATTGTCCTTGTTGGAGCTGCCCTGTTTTGCCTTCTCTTGTGTGTTGGCGGCGCCACCGGTTGTCTCGCTCCCCTGCTTCTTTTTCGGGCGCCGACGGCGTCGTTTTTTGGATTTCTTTTTTGTGCTTGTCTGGTTCCGCTGTTCCTCCTGGCTCTTCGATTCTTTTGAGGAGGCGCCTGTATCCTTTGCACTCCTGGAATCGCGCTGATTCCGTTTCGAATCTTTTCTCCCGCCCTGTTCCTTCTGTTGTGCTGTTCCTCTCGGGGGCGAAGGCGATGGATGCATCGCCTGCTCCACGTTCCGTTCCGATGACGAAGGGAGGGAGGCGGGGGCCAGTCGGTCCAGAAAGGCATCGTCGGTACCGTTTTTCACGGCCTCCCTGAACTCCTCGAAGGAGGTGATGGGGAGCTCGAGGTGTTTCCCTTCGTTGCTGACGATCCGGACGGTGTGTGTATGGATGTCCACACCGGCGAGTACATAGGTTTTCTGCGGTCCCCGTACTTTCGATCCCGGGTTGGGAAGCTGCTCCCAGAGACGATGGTACATGTCGTGTTCGAATCCCATACAGCACATAAGCCGACCGCATATGCCCGAAATCTTTGTGGGATTTAAGGCAAGATTCTGTTCTTTCACCATTCGGATACAAATGGGTGAGAAGCGATTGAGCCAATAGCTGCAGCAGCAGGGCATTCCGCAGGGGCCGAGACCGCCGCCGACCTTCGCCTCGTCCCGTACGCCAATCTGGCGCAATTCGATACGTGTCCGGAATTCCCTTGCGAGATCGCGTACGTAGGAACGGAAATCCACCCGTTGTTCGGAGGTGAAGTAAAGAAACATCTTTTTCTTGTGAAAGAGGAACTCTACGTCCACCAGTTTCATGTCCAGGTTGTGAGAACGGAGAATCTCCCGGGCCTTCAACAGGGCTTCGTCTTCCTCGGCGGCGGTAGAGCTGCGGATGTCCAAGTCATGCTCGTCGGCCAGGCGTACAAACTCTACATCTTGCAATTGAGGATCGTTGCCGCGGGATGATCCGTTTTTTTGTTCTTCTTTGTTCTTTTTTTTGTATTTTTCTATCTGTTCATTGTTGAGAGGACCGGCCACAAGGGCCAGTTCTTCGCCGCGTGAGGTCTTGGCAAGTATCCATATGCCCCGCTGGAATGTGGTTTCCTCTGTTTCGAGTACCCCCATATAGCGGGGTTTACCAAAAATTGTCAAATACGTGTTCAATAGGGTATTCCTCCTTGACAGCAAGACAGGCCAGATCCATAAGCATGGATTGCGAAAGCCTGCCGTTCTCCGCGAGGCGCCGCAGCGTCTCGAGGCGCCGTGCGGTCTCATAGCGTCGGCAGGCGATGGAGGCCGTCACAAGGCCGTCCAGTTCAGTAGAAAGCCTTGCATCCTCTTTGGTGCTCTGCGCCATTCCCCGAAACCACTCAACCCACTCATGATCGTTTTGAGGAAGCGATGAACGGTTTCGGTGTATCTCCGGCTTGATGCGCAGAGTCCACAGGCGACTGATGATCGTCGGTAGCGTTGCTTCTGTCTCCATGAAAAGAAGCAGACGGGCCTTGGGAGGGGGTTCTTCAAGCAGCTTGAGAAGGCTGTTGGCCGCAGCCGGAGAAAGCCGGTCGGCGTGGAAGATAACACCTACCCTGCAGGAGGTGGCAACGGGCTGGAGGGTGAGCTCGGCCGCCAGTTGACGGCACTGGCGGATGCCTGGTGGCTTCCCGGGTTCGGCGGCGAACAGGAGGTCTGGATGGTTCGCTTCGCTGTCCTCTTGTGTGGCGGCATCCTGTCGTCCGGACAGGTAGATCTGCCCGAATCGTTCGGCCAGGGGGACGAAGCAGCTTTCCACAGTAAGCACTCCCAGGGATTGCGGAAGCCTCCCCTGTGCCGCCATGGTGCGCATCTCTTTCCAGCTGTTGTGCTCCTCTAAAGAAAAAGGGAGATCACGCATCCTTTGATTTCCTCCAGAACCTCGTACAGCCGTGTCCGTTCTCCTTCGCGAGTCAGGATGACCTCGAGCTCGTCGAGAAGGGACTCTGTTTTTTCTATGGTAACCATAACGGTGTTCCCGCCGCGCTTCCAGTTGAACTTTCTGTTGATATGGTATTTCTGCTCTGCCAGGTACATGATCTTGCCGGTGAGAAGCCGGTAGTGCTGTAGAAGCTTCCGCGAGGGGAAACGGAAGAGCTGTTCGGCGATCTCATCCATCTCGCTCAGCAGAAGCTGTACCTCTTGTCCTTCCAAAGAGGCCTCAAAACCAGGTTGCTTCTGCGGTGCCGCCTTACCGCTTGTTTTATGCCCCGAAAAAATGCTCTGTTTTCGTGCGGCTTGTTCACTCTGTTTTTTCGTGACTCTCATGGCAATCCTTTCGCGTCCTCTGCAGTGAGCGAAACGAGCCTCTCTTCGACGACACCGACTGTCGTTGGTGTCGGCTGGGTTCCATCAAGAACGACAATCCGCTCCGGGTACTCCCTGGCTAGGCTTTGATATCCCTGCCGGACACGGTCAAGGAACGCTCTTTCCTGTTCCATCCGGTCAGGGCTCCCCCGTTTGCGTATCCGTTCGATTGCACACTCCAGCGGGATATCAAGCAAAAAGGTGACATCCGGTATGGGAAAGGCTGCGGTGTCGTAGGCCTGCTCCAGGAAGGACCGGGGGCAGCCGCGTCCCCAGATCTGATAGGCCCTTGTGGAGTCGCTGTATCGTTCACACAGGACCAGGGCCTTCCTCTTCAGAGCCGGTTTGATGACACGATGGACATGTTCGGTCCTGTCCGCCAGAAACAGGAAGAGCTCTGTAGCGCTCTGCAGAGGGTCATGCTGCAGAAGCAGCCTTCGAACCATGGCCCCGCCATTGTCCCATCCTCCTGGTTCTCGTGTGCGGAGAACCTCCAGTTCCGGAAAGACGGTACGCATCCGCTCCTGTGTCGCACGTGCCACGGTGGTTTTCCCGGAGCCGTCGATACCTTCAAAGGTTATCAGCAATGGTCTGATCCGTCCCATCCCAGCTATCAAAAGGTGTAACTCAATCCGACGGAACGCTGAGGTGTAGCGCCGGTTTCGCCGTATCGAAAGAAGAGGCCCATCCGCTTGTTCAAGGCGATGTTCCCCTGTGTGTACCAGGCTCCGCCCTGCTCGTCCCACCAGGATGTGGTGAGCCGGAAGGGATTGTTCGCTTTCCCCAGTTGCACACCTATCCCCGTACGGCCCATGACGATTCCTCCCCATACGCGGCCCCAGGCTGTCGAGATGCCGGGTGCCAGGGTAACACGATTTGCAGTGGGGACCCCTCGGAAGGCAAGCCGTACCCCCTTCCGCCCTCCGGAAGGCGTTATCCAGAACGAGCTGTCCAGCAGCAGCTCCTTGTCGGACCTGTCAGCCAAGGGGGCTGTGGCGTTCAGTTCTCCTTCAATCTTTATATCCGATACCTGACGGTAGACCGCGTCGGCCCGTTCTGTCAACGTCTGGATTTTCCGGACCGTTGCCGGCAGACCATTGTCGCCGCTCTGGAAGAGTTCCTGGTCTGCGGTGGCCGTGAGTCGCTTGATCTCCTCAGCCGCCTGCCCGATTTCCACTACGGTGCTCCGCAGATCCTCTCCGGCCAGCTGATCTTCGTCAAAGGCTGCGAGGAAGGTGTCGATGCGGTTCAAGATATCGTTGAGCGTCTGCATGGACTCCTGCACTCTATCGCGATTCTCCCTGAGAATGGCATCGCCTGTTTCCAGGGTGCGTTCCATCCGTTCGGAGACACCGGTAATCCGCTCTTTGCCTTGAGCCACAAGCTCCCGCAGCTCCTGGGCCGTCATCTCTATCTCCTCTATGGTGTCTTCCCCCTTACGGAAAAGCTGGGGGATACGCTCCAGAGCCATGCCAAGTTCTTCCCTGCGTTCCGGTGGTCCAAGGATGTCGTTGACGTAGCCGAATGTTCGATGGATCTGATCGAGGTTGCTGCGCAGCTCCGCAATCACAGTATCCAGTGAAGGGACGATCTCTCCGGAAACCTGCTCGCCACTGTTGAGCATCCGTTCGCTTTTCCCGCGTATAACACGGATAATCGGTTCCCCCAGCAGCCCCTCGGAACCAATCACGAAACGGCTGTCCACAGGGATACGGATGTGGGATTGCAGACGAATCAGGAGATGCACCGAATCCGGAGTCAGCTCGATCTGCTCGACGATCCCGCTGGTGACGCCTGAGACATACACGCGGGCGCCCTTGGTGAGCCCCCGGATCTCCGGGAAGCTTGCGGTGATTCGGTATCCCTTCCAGGGGAAGATATCGCTGGACACAAAGAGAAGGGTCCCCCCCAATACACAGAGAGCGGCGAGGATGACAAAGCCGACGCGGAGTTCACGACTCAAGGGGATCGCCTCCCACCACAGGCTCCACGCCCCTTTTGAATGAACGTACATGCCTGTTCGACGAAAGCTCCCATTCCTCACCCGTTCCTTCCCAGAGCATACGTCCTTCTGCCATGAGAAGCATCCGGTCGGAGATGCCGAGAGCGGAGACCACATCATGGGTTACAGAGAGGACGGTGGTTCCGTAGGTCTCAGCCAGTTTCACAATGAGCGCATCCACCTGGCGTGCGGTTACGGGATCCAGGCCCGTTGTGGGTTCATCGAGCAGGAGAAAGTCGGGACGATGGACAAGAGATCGTGCCAGAGCCACCCTCTTGCGCATACCGCCTGAAAGCTCCTCCGGGAGCCGCTCCCCTGTGCCGGCCAGGCCGACCTGTTCCAGCATGATACGCACTCGTTCTGCGATCTCCTGCTCCTTCCAGTGCTGGTGGAAACAGTGCCGCAGTGGGAAGGCCACATTCTGCTCCACCGAAAGGGAGTCGAAGAGTGCCCCTCCCTGGAATACGATCCCGATCCTGTTTCTGATATCCCTGGTGTAGTGGAGGGTGGTGTTCCGGAACACGGTTTGCCCGAAAAGCCGTCCTTCGCCTTCCTTTGCCTCCGCAAGGCCGGCCACCACTCGGAGCAGGGTCGTTTTGCCGCACCCGGAGGGTCCCATCAGTGAAACGATTTCCCCCCTGAAGATGCAGAGGCTGACCTTGCGCAGTATCAGGTTGTGCCCAAAGGTGAGACTCGTGTTGTTGAGAAAAAGCGCCTCCTCAGACATCACATATTCCCTCGCTGGAGCCCTCCAAAAAATATAAAAGAAAGAAAGAAGTTTGTTATCAGTATAAGCATATTGCTCCAGATGACGGCGCTGGTGGTCGCTCTGCCCACACCCTTGGCCCCCTGTTTTGCGTTGAATCCCTCGGAACAGGAGACCACGGCCATGATCATGCCGAAGGTCAGCCCCTTGGTCAGTCCGCCCAGCAGATCCTTGACCGTCACCAGTTCGATGACGGAGCGTTTGAACAGCTGCATCGGCACACCCTGGCTCGCCACGTAGACAAACCCTCCGAGGATGCTGATCGCAATGGAAAAAATGATCAATACCGGCAGCATCACCGTGCATGCCAGCAACCGGGGGCCGCCTACGAATCCTACCTCGCTGATCCCGAAAGCCCGGAGGGCCTCCAGCTGCTCTGATACCTTCATGGTGCCGATTTCGGCGGCCATCGCCGACCCCACTCTCCCCGTAACGACGAGTCCCGTCAAGACCGGTGAAAGCTCCCGCGTCATGGTAAGCGCTATGACACCACCAATATAGCCTGTTGCACCGAATCGGACAAACTGGTCGAAGGTCTGTACCGCCATCACCATGCCGGCAAAGACGCTGGTGATGAGGACCATAAAGAGCGATCCCGTACCGATTTTCTCCATCTGTTCGAAGAGGTTGGCCCGGCACCATGCGCCCGAAAAAACGGCACGGAACAGCTTCACCCCGAAAAGGGCGAAACGCCCCAGCCGTTCGCTGAGCGCAATGGTGATTTTCCCGAGGAACCAGACAAGGCGCATGGATACTCTCCTCTGTGTGCCGGGTGTTACTGCCTGCCGCGGACGTGCACCAGGGCCCGGAGCAACCCTTCAACATAATATCCGGTTCCGAATTCCTTGAGCATCCCGGCTTCCTTCCTTTTTTGCTTGATTTCGCTCAGCAGCTGTTCCGGGGGACCGGGTGGCCCATCCTTTTCGGGCTGCTTCCCGTTGCAGAGAAGCTCCACAATCAGCTGACTGTTGGCTTCCCGGGCGCTCAGCTCCTCTCGAAACTGCTTGAGACTCTGGATGGCCCGCCATCCCTGTTGCAGGGACTTCTGCTCCGGTTCGGCGATCCCTCCTCCGCGCACCAGCACCTCACAGACACCCTCTGCATTCTCAGGCACCTGAAGGGTAACGTGGTGGGTCTCCGTTTCCTCACGATAGGGACGCAATGTCACCCCGATGTCGAGCGATGTCCCGGGCGGCGCCCGGTCCGGTGATACCTCTATTCCCTCGACAAACAGCACCTGGGGTCTGCGCGTGATCCGGACGTCGATGTGGATGCCCAAAGGAAAGATGCGCTGGAATTCGTTAACGGCAAAGACCGCAGCAATGTTTTTTGTCTCTTCGAAGGCTTTCTTTACCACATCTTCGCTGGAAAAAAAGGCATTTTCCCAGGTCCATCCCTCGGGCATCCCCCCGCCTTCAATGGTGGTGGTGACAAAGGCTGTCCCCTCTCCGATACGGCCCCACTCTCTGTCAACCAGCCCCAGCACCACACGGGGAAGGAGCTGTTCGAGCATGAACGGCGCCTGGGCGAGGTGGAACCTCCGGGTACTCGTCGTTCCCGTGTCCATGTTTTCAAAGGACAGACTGACATCGATGGCGGGGGGAAAGAAGCCGAAACGGCCTCCGATCCCCTGGGAACGGTCCTGGGTGACGCAACCGATGACTTGCTGCGGTGTCCCTAGTTTGAAGGGGCTTTTGATGCTGGGAACAATATGATGCACCCAGGCGGATGCCGCCGGAAAGGAGACAGCCCCTCTATTCAGAAACGGATGCGCAAAGGCGAGGAAGCGTCCGTTCTCGCTGCTGCAGGTGACGGTGCCCGTTGCCCCTATGGAGACATCGCCCCAGGCGAGAAGCGAGCTGATGGCGGCCCCGGGTTGGAGAGCCGTATCATAGCGGTAGGGCACCTCGCCGAATCCGCTTCCTCCGGTATCGACGACCTCTACGCCCAGAGCCTCCTCAAGGGCCCGGGCGGCTCTGCGGCTGACTCCCGAGACCACAATCGATTCGGTCAGGGGTTCCAGTTCGATAGAGACATCCTTTGATACAGCCTCCGTCTCCGATGGATCGCTATCCCCGGAAACGCTATCCCCGGTAATCGTAACGGTGGGGAGGGTCCACTCTCTGTCGTGTTCCTCCCAGACATTGAACATTTCGCTGATCGGGGTCACGAGCCCGAGTTTGTGGTCGCTGAAGTTCCAGCCGTATCCAATGGCTCCGATCAGTTTTCCCCGAATATAGACCGGTGTTCCGCTCATCCCTGAGGCGATGCCTCCTGCCTTCTCGATCCGCGGACCGGAAGCACGGATCAGGATGAGGTGGTGCGGCGCCTTCTTGCGCTCCAGCACACTGAGGACTGTGACGGGGAAGGATTCCACGGTGTTCCCCTGGAATACTGTCCTGGCGTTGCCCTCCATGCCTCGCTCTATTTTGTCAAGAGGCAGTATGTCGTGGTTGATCGGAAATGAAGAAGGGGCGGCGAATGAATAGCCCTGCCAGAGTGTACTCAGGATCATTGCAGCAAGTGCGGCCCATAGGATCTGCTTGTGTCGTGCCATCGATTGTTCCTCCTCCATCTCCGGGGGGTTGTCCGTACCGATCACGGATACACCGACGGGTCAGGCAGACCCCTCTCCTCGAAGAAAGGCCATAATAAACGGCTGGATGTCTCCGTCCAGCACCGCTTGGACATTCCCCTTTTCCATGCCTGTTCTGTGGTCTTTCACAAGGGTGTACGGGTGGAGAACGTAGGAGCGGATCTGATTGCCCCACCCGATCTCCTTCATTTCCCCTTTGAGGGTATCGATGTGTTCCTGGCGTTCTTCTCTCGCCTTTTCGAAAAGCCTGGAGCGGAGGACCTGCATCGCCATCTGGCGGTTCATGTGTTGCGATCGCTCGTTCTGGCAGCTGACCACCATGCCTGTAGGAAGATGGGTGATGCGGACGGCGGAATCTGTCATGTTGACGTACTGCCCCCCGGCTCCGCTCGCCCGGAAGGTGTCGATCCGCAGGTCTTCCTGTTTGATGTCGACCTCTTCGTTCTCGGGGATCTCAGGGGTTACCTCCACCGAAGCGAAGCTGGTGTGTCTCCGCTTCGCTGTATCGAAAGGAGAGATGCGGACCAGACGATGGATGCCTCGCTCCGCCTTCAGATAACCGTAGGCATAGTCCCCCTGGACCAGGGTTGTGGCGCTTTTGATACCCGCTTCTTCATCCTGTGCCAATTCGAGGATGCGTGCGGTAAAGCCGCTGTTCTCCATCCAGCGGAGATAGAGACGGTGGAGCATCTCCGCCCAGTCCTGGGAATCCAGCCCCCCGGCACCTGGATGTATTGTGAGGATAGCATTATGGTTATCGTATTCATCGTTCATGAGAAGGACGAACTGTTTTTCGTCTATCATTTTGCGTAACCGGGCCGCTCGTTCGGCGAATTCCCCTTCGAGCTCCCGGTCCTCGTTCTCCTGGAGCATTTCGATGATTGTTTCCAGCTCCTCCAGTTCGTCGCGGATTTGCTGCCAGGTCTGCCTCTTTTCGTCGATGGCGGAGAGCTGTCTGGTGAGCTCCTGCGCATCCTTGCGTGACCAGAAGTCCGGTTGCCCGGTGAGTTCTAGGAGTTCTTTCGATTTCTGTTCCAGTGCAGGCAGGTCAAAGACTGTCCTGCAGCTCGTTTGCCAGCGAGCGCAGTTCTTCCAATTCGTTCAGTTGTGCTGTAGGTTCCATTGTCCTCTCTCCTCCATAGTGCAAGATATCAGTGGGTTGTCTTCTGAACAAATGCATTCTATCATGCAAGCAGCGCTACAGAAACGGGAGGGCCGCATATGTCCCATGTGGTTGGTTCATCCTCATTAAAATGCACCGTCCTGGAGCGTCTCTCCTTGCTGGGGGCGGACCGCAGAACGGAGATCCTCCCTGTCGCTGCGGTAGGAGAGGGCCTGATGCGTGGGGTCGTTGTGCCGTCGCTTCGGCAGCTGGCTGAAGAGGGCCTCGTGCAGTTGGAGGGTGGGCGGGTTCGGATGATCCCTGTCCATGAGAAGCCTTTCGAACCGCTTGCACCAAGCTGGATCGCCCTCCAGCTGCTCCATAAAGGGTACTCGGCCCCGGTTTTGTACTGGGATTGCCTCACGTCCACCCAGCGGATGGCAAGGAGGCTTGCCGACAGAGGGGCGCCGCACGGTACGATTGTCGTAGCTGGAGAGCAGACGGAGGGGCGTGGCCGGCGCGGGAACCGCTGGTGTTCCCCTCGGAGGGGTGGCCTCTATCTCACGGTGGTCCTCAGACAGGGGGATTCCGGGGCCCTGATGCCACTGCTGAACCTTGCGGCCGGTCTCGCCGTACGGGAGTCGCTGCAGGAGGAAAGCGGGATCTCCCTTGCGTTGAAGTGGCCCAACGATGTGCTCTACAACGGAAGGAAGCTCTGCGGCATCCTGAGTGAGGCCCGCACTGCAGGGTCCACCGTGCAATATCTGCTGCTTGGTATCGGTGTGAACACGGGGCCCCTCGCGGTCTTTGAAGGAATCCCAAAACAGGGGGCCCTGCCGGCGGCCTCACTGGACGAATTGAACACTGCCTCCCTTTGCAGGGAACGGATTGTCGTGCATCTGCTCTGTTCCCTGTTGCAATATCTGGAACGGCAGCAGCAGGAGGGAGGAAGAGAACAGCTGCTCGAGACCTTCGCCAGGCACTGCTGCTCCGTTGGGCAGCGATTGCGGGTCCGTTCGGCTTCGGAGACCTTTGAAGCCTGGGGTGCGGGTATCGGGCCCGACGGCTCGTTGCTTGTCGACCGTAACGGCGAAACCCTTGTCCTCCGCTCCGAGGAGGTCTTTCAGATCAGGGAGGCCCCTGCAATCCAGAGCGGAACGTGACCATCATGGCTCCTCCTCAATCGTCGGCAGTTCCAGGAGTGTCGCATCGCCGTGCTTCCGGAAATTCCAGATAGAGAGATAGATGTCGTAAAAGAAGAGAAAGAGCCCCTCATCGTTCTCGATTCGGGGAGGCGGCAGCTCCATGGCATAGGGGAGGGTCTGAAGACGCTCCCGCAGGGGGGCTGGGGTGGCGACACTATACAGGACGATCCATTCCTTTTTGCGGCAGGTCTCAAGGGCCTTGTCCAGATAGACCTGCTGTTCCCCCCGTCCCCAGGCTTCCACCAGTTTCCAGGGCGGGCCACTGTATCGCTCCGCTGCCGCCTGAAGCCAGTATCGATAGTAGCAGGTCACATCGAAAAGAGGGACCGCCCCGATCAGTCGTCGCCCCACATTGACGGTTCCCAGGATGCGGGACTGGAACTCGGCGAGACGTCGCTGGAAATAGCTGTACCTGTCGGGGATGGATGACGCAAGAGCCCCAAGAAGACGTTGACCGACGAAGGGCATCGAGGCGGGATCGAAGTAGTAGGCAACCCCTTCTTTCCCTTTCATGTAGGGCATTTCTTCAAAGAGCACCTCGGTTCGGCCGGGTTTCCCCGCACCGAGGGATTTCTCCAACCCTTTCAGTTCCTCTCTGTCCAGCGCAAGCGCGAGATCGCAGCGTACCGTGCCGGGATCGACCTGGGGGTTCGCCACAATGTCCCCGCTGGCGTTCACGATACGGAGCGGCAGGGTGTCGATATAGACCCCGCCGAGGAAGGAACACATCGTGGCAAGCCACGGGGAAGCAACACAGACAGCATACTTCTCCGCAGCTGTGGCTGTGGGGCTTTGCTGCGTTGTCACGCCTCCGACCCCACAGCCACTGATCCAGAAGAAGAACGCTGCGAACAAGCCGAACAGCACCGAACGGCCTATCCTGTTCACTGAGGAGCCTCGCGATCCTGTGGATGTTCTGTCATGGGAACCTCTCTTCGGACCCCGGGCTGCGTAGCCCGGGGTGAATCGTCTCAGGGGAGTCTTCTTTTCCCAGAGATGGGACCTAGACGACCCTTTCGCCCAGTTTGTAGACCGCCTGCACCGAGGGGACACCGGCGTGATAGGCAAGAATCGCCGGGGTTGCTCCGTCGAGAAGCAGGAAATCGGCATTTTTCCCCGCATCGAGGCTTCCGCTTCGGCGTTCCTCTCCGATTGCATAGGCGGCATTGAGTGTCGCTGCAGTCAGTGCTTCCTCCACATCCATATCCATGTTCATTACGGCAAGCCCAAAGATAAAGGGCATGGATTCCGTGTAGCTGGATCCCGGGTTGCAGTCTGTGGCCAGGGCGACCGGGACATCCATCTCGATCATCTTCCGCACCGGGGCGTAGGGCTTCTTGAGACTGTATGCCGTAGCCGGGAGGATCACCCCGATCACACCCTTGGCGGCCATCTGTCGGAGGTTCTCTTCGCCGGCCGCCAGGAGATGCTCGGCGGAGGTCGCTTCCATCTCCGCCGCGAGCCCGGCGCCACCGAGATCATGGACCTCGTCGGCGTGGATCTTCAGTCCCAGACCGTGTTCCCGGGCCGCTGCAAGAACCCGTCGGCTCTGCTCTATGGAAAAGACCCCCTGTTCGCAGAAGACATCACAGAAACGGGCGATCCCTTGCGATGCTACCTGGGGGAGCATCTCCCGCACTACCCTGTCCACGAACCGGTCCGGATTCTCTTTGTCTTCCTGCGGGATGGCGTGGGCGCCCATGAATGTGGGAACCACAGTCAGAGGGGTGGTCTTTGCCACCTGACTGATGACCGCAAGCATCCGGAGCTCCTGATCGGCATCCAGCCCGTAGCCGCTTTTCATCTCCACTGTTGTGGTGCCATAGGAGAGCGCGGAGAGAGCATGGCTGACGGTGTTGTCGATGAGCTCCCGGTCCGTCGCCTCTTGCACCGACCGGACGGAGGAAAGGATGCCGCCGCCCTTTTCGAGGATCTCGAGGTAGGAGGCACCGCCGAGCCGCCGGGCGAACTCCTCTTCCCGGCGCCTGGCAAAACACATGTGCGTATGGGGATCGACAAAGCCGGGGATCAGACAGCGTCCCGAACAGTCGATCTCCTGATCGATGATTGTCTCGTTCCGGACGATCTCCTTTCGGAGCTCCTCTTCGTTGCCGATCTGTGAAATGACTCCATTATGTACAAGCAGTGCACCCTTTGGGTATTGCCTGATGTTCTTCTGGGCGCTGCCTGAAGGGGCGTGCCCCGGATCCTCGGGGGTGTGGATTCGGGCATTATAGAACAGTTTTTTCATGGATCTTCTCTCCTTCGCCTGCAACTGGTGACAGTGTGGACACAATAGAAAAGAGGGATATGCCGGCGGCACACCCCTCCCGGGAGATCTGTGGGTGTTACGGTGTGATCAGGGACTTCTCCTCTACCACGCCGTAGTACTGGTACCGGCCGTCCTTGGCGATCTGCACCTGTACCGGTTTCACCACTTCGCCGATTTCCGTGAATCCCTTGATGATACCGGTCAGCCCTGCGAAGTCCTCCAGATTCTCCATGGCCTGCTGGACCTCCACCGGGTCTGTTGTGCCGGCTTTGTTGATGCTTTCGGTGATGATCAGCAGTGCATCGTAGGCGGAGGCGCCGACCATATCCGGTTCCATGTCAAAGCGGCTTCTGTATTCGCTGAGGTAGCTTTTCACGATGTCCCGCTCGGAACCGCGGTTGAAGTTGGTGACGATAATGAATCCCTCCGCCGCGTCGCCGGCGATCTCGAAGAACTTCGGGGAATCGGCGCCTTCGTCGCCGATGAAGGGGGCGTCGATACCCATGTTGCGGGCCTGCTTGATCATCGGTCCGGCCTGGAAATAGTATCCGGAGCCCACGATGACATCGGGCTCGAGCTCCTTGATCCTGGAGAGATAGGGGCTGTAGTCCTTTTCCTGGAAGGGGTAGGCCTTGTCGTAGAGGATCTCGATCCCGTGCTCCTTGGCGTAGACCCGGAACCCTTCAGCCAGGGCATGGCCGAAATCGTTGTCGGCGTGCAGCATCGCCACGGTTTTCGCTTCCAGCATCGTGTCGGTGACGTAGGCTGCGGCCTTCCCCTCCACGGTGCCGAGAAACCCGTTACGGAAGCAGAATTCTCCGGCTTTGGTGATGTCGGGGTGCACCGCATAGGCGGCCACAAAGGGTATCTGCGCGGCATTGAAGATCTGGGCCGCTGCTCTGCTGGGCATACTGTAGGACCCACCTACAGCGGCCACCACCTGATCCTGCTGGATCAGCTTCCTGGAGAGGGCTACCGCTTCCTTGGTGTCCGCTCGATCATCGTAGATGACCAGCTCGACATCCTTCCCCAGAACGCCTCCCTGTTCGTTGATCCGCTCTTTGGCAAGCTTGACCGAATTCTCGACACTTCTTCCGTCCGCTGCGGCGAATCCGGTGAGGGGAGCCAGAACCCCAACCTTGACCGTTTCCGCTGCGGAAACCGCGCCCGCACATACCGTGACCGCGAACATCAATGCTATTGCTATCCGTACTACCTTCATACAACACACCTCCTCAGTGTATGGTACAGCACTATCCTAATGGCTCTGTTACGGTTCTTCAAATGCCTAGAGACCCAGGTAGGCGGTCCGGACACGCTGATCTTCCAGCAGTTCATCGGCGTTGCCCGAAAGCGCCATTTGTCCGGTTTCGATGACATATGCTCTGCTTGAGGCACGGAGTGAGGCCAGGGCGTTCTGTTCGACAAGAAGAATGGTCAGGCCGTAATCCCGGTTGAGCTGTTCCAGAACACGGAACACCTGATCCACCAGTTTGGGCATCAGTCCCATTGAAATCTCGTCAACCAGCAAAAGCCTGGGCGACGAGACAAGCGCTCTCGCGATGGCTACCTGTTGCCGTTCCCCTCCGGAGAGGGTGTTGGCGAGCTGATTCGCCCGCTCTTCCA
The DNA here is from genome assembly GCA_021736445.1 of Synergistales bacterium. NCBI lineage: Bacteria > Thermotogati > Synergistota > Synergistia > Synergistales > Synergistales bacterium. Next base: position 59,040 of record JAIPGA010000002.1, read on the forward strand.
GCCGGGGGAATATGGAGTAGATCCATTGGAACTGTGTCTCCAGATTGATCTTTGAGCGCATCTTGTAGACACCGGTGAGGATGTTTTCGTAGACGGTCATCTGAGGGAATGTGCGGGCTCCCTCCGGGACGACACGGATCCCGAGACGTGCCCGCTGATGAGGAGGGACGCCTATCAGCTCCCTGCCGTTGAACCGGATGCTTCCCTGTACTGAGGAGACCAGTCCCATCAAAGCGTTCAAAGTAGATGTCTTGCCGGCGCCGTTGGCTCCGATGATGGAAACAAACTCCCCTTCGTCAAGCTCAAAGGAGAGGCCGTGCACCGCCTCGATGTCGCCGTAGGAGACGTGGAGATCATTGACGTCAAGAAGCATAGCCGAGCCCTTCCTTTCCGAGATAGGCCTCCACCACATCTGGATTGTCGCTGACCTCTTGCGGTGCTCCCTCTGCAAGCTTGCTTCCGTGGTCCAACACAACAATGCGGTCGGAGAGCGACATGGCGACCTTCATGTTGTGCTCGATGAGGAGTACGGTGACCCCCTGGTTGCGGATCCGCTGGATGAATGTCTGTAACGCCGTGATTTCTTCGTGCCGGAGTCCGGAAAAGGACTCATCCAGAAGCAGAAGCTTTGGGTGCAGGGCAAGGGCTCTGGCGATCTCCAGACGGCGGAGGTTGCCCAGAGGCAGCAGCCCCGCTTTCTGAGAGGAGAGATCCTCTATCCCTACCGATTGGAGGATCTCCTGGGCTCGAGAGCGGATATTGGCTTTTTTCCAACTCTTCCACATCCCTGTTGATGAGGGGTAGTCCCCCAGTCCCAGGGCGACGGTCACATTCTCCAGAACAGTGAGCTCCGTGAAGGGTTTGACCACCTGAAAGGTTCTCCCGATACCACGGTACGCCATAGCATGGGGAGCCGTGGCGGTCACATCGCTGCCGTTGAAGAGGATGCTCCCCGAGGTCGGCTGGAGAAGACCGGAGATCATGTTGAAACAGGTTGTCTTCCCGGCTCCATTGGGACCGATGAGGCCGAGGATCTCTCCGGTGTTTACGGAAAAGCTCACCTGCTCCACCGCTTTGAGACCGCCGAAGTGTTTGGAGAGCTGCCTGATTTCGAGGATTGGGATTGACTCACTCATGGGTCCCGCCCCCTTTGCCGAAGGTTTTCCGCAGCAGACTCCGGGCCAGACTCTGCTCCCCCAGCAGGCCCCCGGGCTGGAAGCGTATCATCAACAGAAGGAGCGCTGCGTAGAGAAACATCCGGTAATCGGTCAGCGGCCGGAAGACCTCCGGAAGGATCCCCAGCACCGCAGCCCCGAGGACCGGCCCCCAGAGCGTGCCCATCCCTCCGAGAACCAGAATGGAAAGCAGCTGTACCGATACGGGAAAAGCGAAATCCGAGGGGCTGACAAAGTGCATGTAATGGGCGTACAGAGCCCCACCCAGTCCGGCCATCGCGGTTCCCACCACAAAGGCGAGCAGCTTGAAGCGCACCGGCGAGATCCCCATGCTGGAGGCGGCGGTTTCGTCTTCACGGATAGCCGCACAGGCCAGTCCCGCCCAGCATCTTGTAAACCACCAGCAGACCAGCAGCACCAGTGCAAGACCGGCGAGGCAGAGCAGGAGAAACCCGTTGCCCCGGAGTGTGGTTCCCAGAAACGAGATGGAGGGGATTCCCCCGAGCCCCATCGCTCCACCGAGGAAGGGTACGTAGTTGAATGTGGCGACCACGATGAAGTTGATGCCGATGGTGGTGATGGCCAGGAAGTCCTCTTTCAATCTCAGGCTGGGAAGGCCGAGAAGAAGCCCCATCAATCCCGTGATCAGCAACACCACGGGAAGGGCCACCCAAAAGGACAGCCCCACCTTGGCTGACAGAACGGCGGCCGCATAGGCACCGATACCGAAGAATGCGGCGTGACCGAGGGAGATCTGTCCTGCGAACCCGACAATGACATTGAGTCCGCAGGCGACGATTGCCTGGATGGTGAACAGTGTTGTGAGCGTCACGACATAGCTACTCATACCGATGCCCTCCTACTTGCGAACGAAGAGTCCCTGCGGCCGCCACAGCAGGACAAGGATCATGATGATAAAGGCCAGTGCGTTCCTTGGAAGAGGGATGCCCGCATAGCCGATCAGCAGGGTCTCCCCTACGCCTAACAGGATGGCTGCGATGACGGCCCCCGGCACCGAACCGAGTCCCCCCACGACAATCAGGGCCAGTGTCTTGTAGGCTGGGACCGCACCCATGGTGGGATAGACCTGGTTGTAGTGGATGCCCACCAGGATGCCTGCCACCGCGGCCACAGCCGAGCCGATCATGAAGGTGACGTCAACGATGGCATGGCTGTTGATCCCGTTGGCACTGGCGGTATCCATGTCCTGGGAGGCTGCCCGCATGGCCAGCCCCAGCTCCGTTCTGGTGGTGAGAAACCAGAGGAGGACAAGCACCACCGCCGTCACCACGTAGACCGTGGCCAGGGAAGAGGAGATCCTGATGCCCAGCAGGGTGACCCCCGGCACCGGAAGGGGGGCGTCGAAGGATTGGATATAGGGGCCGGCCACCAGTCTGCAGAGTTCCTGAATGCCGATAAGCAGCGCGATACTGCTGATAAGAGGAACAAAGGGCGGGAAGGAGAGCAGCGGGAAATAGACAAGCCGTTCGATCAGCACCCCGAGCACCGCGCAGCCGGCCATGCTGACCAGTACCCCCAGCCAGAGATTCCCTGTGGCCGAGAATACGCCCAGACCGATGTAGGCCCCTACAGTGTAGACAGCGGCGTGGGCGATGTGAAGGATCCGCATGATTCCGTATACAAGAGCAAGCCCCAGGGTGATAAGGGCATAGGTGGATCCGACGCCGATACCATTGAGCAGTTGTTCCAGGAACAGTTGCATGTCTTTTCACCTCGTTGCGTTCGAAACGATTTGGTTCCGCGCTGTCGCCGGATATGTCCTGCGAAGGGGCATCCAGGGGCCTACTCGAGTTCGCCGATTTGTGCTTCCACCGCCTCTGTGACCGCACCCTCCCGGACGAGGCGGAGCGCCTGGTCGATCAGCGTGTACATGCATGTATCCTCCTCGATGAAGGGGATTTCCTTCCTGACCCTGCGGTGGGCGGCGTCTGCCCCCTTGCCTGGAGCGAGAGGGCGACTGAAGTCGATGCCCTGGGCTGCGCAGAGCAGCTCTATGGCGAGGGCCTTCCGGGTGTTCCCCAGAATCTCCATCGCTTTCCGTGCGGCGTGCATGCCCATGGAGACGTGATCTTCCTGATTGGCCGAGGTGGGGATGCTGTCCACCGAGGCAGGATGGGCGAGCACCTTGTTCTCCGAAACGAGGGCCGCGCTGACGTATTGGGGTATCATGAAACCGCTGTTCAGACCACTGTTTTGGATCAAAAACGGCGGAAGCCCCGAAAGCTTATGGTCCACCAGGCGTGCCACCCGTCGTTCCGAGATGTTGGCGAACTCGGCCATGGCGATCCCCAGGTAATCCATGGAGATGGCGATAGGCTGTCCGTGGAAGTTGCCGCCGCTGATCGCCTCTTCGGAAGAGGGGAAGATCAGCGGGTTATCGGTCACCGAGTTGATCTCGATTCCGATTTTCTGATGCACAAAATCCAGGGTGTCCCTGCTTGCTCCGTGGACCTGAGGAGCGCAGCGGAGTGAATAGGCGTCCTGGACGCGATTCCCCTTGTATTCGTCGATGATGTGGCTCCCATCGATGAGACGGCGTATATTGCCTGCCACCCGTCGCTGTCCGATGTGGGGACGCAATTCGTGGGTCCGTTCGTCAAAGGCGTAGGGGACGCCGTGGAGGGCTTCCAGCGACAGCGAGGCGGTGATATCGGCGGTCTTCGCCAATTGCAGGGCATCGTAGACAGCCAGAGCTCCTACAGCCGTCATCACTGTGGTGCCGTTGTTGAGGGCCAGTCCTTCCTTCGGCTGCAGTGAAACCGGTTCCATGCCCGTTTCCCGGAGGGCCTCGGCGGTCTGCATGCGCCTCCCCTTGTAGATCACCTCTCCCAGTCCCAGAAGGGGGATCGCAAGGTGCGACAGCGGGCAGAGATCGCCGCTGGCGCCCACGGATCCCTGGGCGGGGATAATCGGATGGATCCCCTCGTTGAGGTAGTGTGCCAGCTGCGTTAGTGTAGGGAGGCTGATGCCTGAAAAGCCTCTGGTCAGTGTGTTGATCCGCAGCAGCATGGTGGCCCGGGTGATATCCTCAGGCAGTGGTTCTCCCACGCCGCAGGAGTGGCTTTTCAGGAGATTCTCCTGGAGTCGGGTGCTTTGGTCCTGGGGTATCATCACCGTCGCCAGGTCGCCGAACCCCGTGGTGATGCCGTAGATCACCTTTTCCTGCTCCACCCAGGAAGAGACCATCTCGGCACCCCGCTGTACAAAGGCTTCTGCGGCAGGGTCGAGTGTGATTGTGTAGCCTTCGCGCGCCACCTTCACGATCTCGTCAAGCGTCAGCGAGTGGCCGTTCAATTCGATTACAGGCATCCATTCTCCCCCTTTGTTGTGCTCAATCCATGTCCCGACGCATCCTGTGCCCGATGTCGGGATCCCCCGGGGTTTACCCTGGGGCGGTTACAAAATTGTTTTCCCTACCACAATAGGCACACTGCCCCGATTCGTCAATGTGCAGTTCTCGGACTGCGAGATTGTCGCGTGCGACAATCTCGCGGCCGCAGCCCCGGCAGTAGGTGCTGCTCTTTCCCCGCATGTTGCCAAGATAGACATAAGCCAGGTATTCGCTTGCCAGATCGCTGTATTCGTTCATGGTTTCCACCGAAGGGGATTCGCCGTCCCAGTGATATCTGGGAAAGGATCGGCTCAAGTGAAAGGGTATCGCTGGAGATAGAGCGGCGATCCATTGGATCATGGCCGCGAATTCCGCCCTGCTGTCGTTGATCCCGGGAACGAGAAGATGGGTGACCTCCAGGTGCGTGTCGGAGTCGGCAAACCGCCGGATTGTCTGTTGTACGGGTTCCAGTGAACCGCCGAGTCTCCTGTAGGCTTCCTCCGTAAAGGCCTTCAGATCCACATTGGCCGCTGTGATATGGGGTAGCAGTGTTTCCAGGGGTTCACTGTTGATATAGCCGTTGGTGACGAGAATCGTTTCGCAGCCCTCCTCGCGGAGCGCCTGTGCGCAGTCATAGACAAACTCGTACCATACAAAGGGTTCGTTGTAGGTGAATGCTACGGAGCGGAGGCCCTTACTTCGGACATGGCGGAGCACTTCATCTACGGAGAGATGGGTCAGCTGCACCTGGGGCGACCAGGTGGCGATCTCCCAGTTTTGACAGAAGGGGCATGCCATGTTGCAGCCTACCGTGCCCAGGGAGAGCACCTCTTCGCCCGGGTAGAAGTGGTAGAGCGGTTTCTTTTCCATCGGGTCGAGGGAGATACTGCTCGCCTTGGCGTAGTTACAGCTTTTCAGCTCCCCCGAAGACGGAGACATGCGGACTCTGCAGACACCGGTTTCTCCCGGGGCGAGCCTGCAGGCATGGGGACACAGGCGGCAGACCACCGCTCCGTCACTTTGGGTGTACCAAGTGGCCTCATGGGTGCACTGCTCTGCGGAAGCGCCCATTCCATCACGACCTTTCGCGGTATCGATTCACCTCGAAGCGCTTAATGGTAACGCCAGAGAGTGACTGAAGCCCCGCTTTATGGGCAGCGACGGCCAGCTGGTGCTCGACGGTGTCGATCCCTTCCAGATCAGGCAGGAGAACCCCTCGGGCGATCCCCTGTTCTACGATGACTCCCCATCGTTTGGGATCCAGCTGGTTCGTATCGCGCACCTCCTCCGGTGTCGACAGTACGTCCACGGAGACAATGATATCCGGAAGCTCTTCGTTTTGCACCCGTGGAAACCGGGGATCATGGAGAGAGGCTGCGATGGCGTTGGCCGCGATCTCCTCGGCCAGATTCCCGTAAGCAGGCAATATGGTGCCAATGCATCCTCGCAATTCGTCATGCGCTTTTTTCAACGTCACAAAGCAAGCCCTGCTGGTTTCCCAGAGTGCCCTCTGTCCGCTCACGGCCAGGGCGTCCTGCCATCCGAGGGTTCGTCTCTCCGTCACAATCGTCTCTACCTGTTGTCGGGCGAACAACACGTAGGGATGCGGGTTGCGGGGTGCTGTTTCTGTTTGTTCTCTTTCCTCACTCATGCGTACACCGTCCTTTCTCCACGACCCTCTCTATCGCTTCCAGAGGGCTGTGCAGTACCCGACCCCGAAGGGGCCTTCGTAGGAAAGGAGCTCCATTGTCTCCCCCAGTCCCTGTGCCAGCCCCAGCAGCATAAGCACGGAACGGAGACCGCATTCCGCTGCCTCTTCGAGCTGATGGGTGGAGAGGCGGAAGAGTGGATCCGGAGAGGTGTCGCGGATCGCCTGACAGACCGCTTCATCAAACTGCTTTCCCACAGGAGAAAACCCCGCCGGAGCGCTGTAGGTCAAACGGTGCGACAGGTCCCCGCTTGCGATCAGCGCCAACGACGACGTCTCGCCGATGGGGGCCAGGGCTTTCCCAGCCTGGAAGGCTTCCTCCGGGTTCAGGCCGAGTGGATTGGCCAGAACCAGTTTGGGTAGCTGCTTCCAGCCTTTTTGGAAATAGTAGAGAGGGATAATGGCTGCGTGGTCCAGAGGCTGCCTTGGCTTTTCTTCCCAGCTAACGGGAAGGCCGGCTTCACCTACGGTTTGGTGGATTCGCCTGGCTACGCCGGGCGAACACTCGGCGTTGATGCCCGCTTCAGGCGCGCCGAACTGGGCGAGATCCCCGGCGAAGCTGTCGCCGACAATGCAGTGCAGTCCCTTGCCGAGTCTGTGGTGCGGCGTGAGGATGACGGCCGTGTCCGGCACGGCATCCCGGGTTCTGTCGGCAAGCTCCTGCATGCCTTGTACGGTGGCCTTGGATTCCTGCTCTCTTCCGCGTCCCACATCCGGGACAATGATAGGAGGATGGGGTGTCAGACATCCCCATAGCCACATCTGCGGTCACCTCCAAACAAGTTTTTGCCGGCGGCGTATCTAGAGAATAAGCATGGCATCGCCGAAGGAGAAAAACCGGTACTGTTGCCTGACGGCTTCCCGGTAGGAGGCCATAACGGCTTCGTAGCCGCCAAAGGCCGCCACAAGCATCAGCAGCGTACTGCGGGGGAGATGGAAATTGGTGATCAGGCCGTCGATGACAGTGAATTCGTATCCTGGATAGATAAAGATATCGGTCTGTCCGTTTCCGGCGGCGACGGTCCCATCTTCACGCCCCATGGTTTCAAGAACACGTACAGCTGTTGTCCCGACGGCGATCACCCGCTTCCCGCGGCCTTTGGTCTCGTTGATCTCCTTTGCCGTCTTTTCAGGAATCGAGAAACGTTCCGTGTGCATGTGATGTTCCCGCACATCCTGAGCCCGAACCGGCTGGAAGGTGCCGGGGCCGACATGGAGGGTCACCGGGGCGATCCCTACGCCCTTCTCTCTGAGCGTTGCCATCAGTTCAGGCGTAAAATGCAGTCCTGCAGTGGGCGCCGCTATCGATCCGTCCTCGTCGGCGTAGATTGTCTGGTACTGGGCAGGGTCCGCATCGGTCTCTCCAATGTAGGGCGGAAAGGGGACCTCGCCCAGTGTCTGGAGCACCTCCCGCACCTGCTCCGCTGAATCGAAGGCGACCAGACGTTTCCCCGATTCGAGACGTTCCGTAATCGTGACGATGGTGCCGTTGCCAAGTTCCAGGGTTGTCCCCGGCGGAGCCTTCTTTCCCGGACGTACCATGGCTTCCCATTGGTTGGCCAGGCAATCGTTTCTGGGCTGGATCAGCAGGATCTGGATACGGGCGCCGGTTGGCACCTTTCGGCCGTACAGTCTCGCCGGGATCACCCGAGAGGTGTTGACCACCAGTGTATCACCAGTCTCCAGAAATTCGGAAATCTCAAAGAACTGTCTATGAAACCGCTCCCCCGTTCTGCGGTCGAGAACGAGGAGCTGTGAGCTGTCCCTTGGCACCACCGGATTCTGTGCGATACGGGTTTGAGGAAGGTCGTATTCGTAGGCTTCGGCCCGCATGAGCTGTTGCTGATGATCCATTCCTTCTCTCTTTTCGCTCTCCATGGTCCAGGGGTCCTCCCATCCAGAGGAACAGAGGTTAGTAGCGGGTTATCTCGGTGCCGGGGAAATAGTGCTGCAGTATTCTCCGGGTACTCCAGCCGTGGTCCGCCAGGCTTTTCGCCCCCCACTGGGAGAGGCCCACACCGTGTCCCCACCCCTTTCCGCGGAGCACGAAGGTGTCGGACGCACCCCCGCCGGTACGCACTGAAGAGGTAGTCTCTGCACCGTTTTGCCGGCTGTTGCTCAGTTCTCTGAGGAGATAGTCCGATCGTTTTTGGGGATGGACAAGCATGTCCATCAGCTCCTCTGTGGTGAAGTGCCCCTGGCGAGTCAGGGTGATCAGCAGGTCTTCATCCGCCTCGTCTGCGTTGAGTGCCGCCTGCAGGGCGCCGTCGCCCTCCGGGGCATTCCCCTGCGGGGGTGCTGGTGTGTCCGGGCTGTCGCCATGTACGGTGAAGACGGTGCTTCTCATGACCTTGCTCCCCAGAGCCATGCGGAGTCTGTGGGCGGAGACCTCTGTGCTGCCGGCGGTTCCTGAAATCCGCACAGTGTGTACCCGTCCGCCGGGGGTGCTTCTGTGGGGGGTCATGGATTGTACGGTTCCCACAGAGACTCCGAGCTTCCGGAGCGCTTTCTGGAGCTGTGCTCTGCTGATTCTCGCCGACCAGTCGGAATGTTTGGACTGATAGTCGATGGGCTCCTCCCGGGCAACGAGGTAGGGATAGCTGCCGCCCCAGACATTGGACACATCGGCGGTAACGCCTCCGCTGTCGGCGTGGAAAACCGTGAGTGCCAGCTTGCCGTTGTAGGTGACCACCTGGCCCCTGGTCCGATTGATCGCCCGGTCCAGCCGAGGGTCCTCGGCGTTCACGCCTCGATAGGCCTGGCAGTGAGGTTTGGCACAGAGGTCGAAGCCCTCCTCTTCGTGGCGGTGCAGATGCTTCAGGGCGTAGGTGCGGGCGACGATGGCCTGTGCCTCAAGGGCTGCCATCGGCCATGAGGGGTTGACCTCCATCTTCAATACACCGCGCAGGTAGGATTCAATAGGAAGCGCGTTGATCAGGGTCAAACCACCTGAACGGCGGATCAGCTTGAGGCTGCCGCGGTAGGGGTGGTTTTCCCATTCGAGCGGTTGTTTCCCGTACACCTTGACGGGAAGGGAGAGGGATGTGTTGCCCACCATGAGCCGATTTGTTCCGGTCAGACTGATTGCCGCACTCCCCCGCTCTGTTGCCCGTTTTCCCCCGGCATCCACAAAGGTGAAGGTCCCTTTCGAATGGATCACTCCCCGCTGGATGTTTTTGTCGATGCCAATGCGCAGAAAGGGTTCGGCGGCAATGCCGACGGGGGTCTGCGCGAAGAGGGATACCCCCGCCACAAGAGCTGCAAGCAGGAGATACTGTAGTGCTCCTCTTGGGTTCACTGGAACCATCTCCTTGCCAGGGAGATGAGAACGCTGAGGACAACGCTTATCAGCAGCATCGACGCAAGAGGGGCAACAAAGGTGACATTCTTTTTCTTTATTACGATATCTCCCGGCAGTCGACCCAGGGGTACCCCAGCCTTTCCGATGAAAAACGCGAGTACTCCAGCTACAAGCAAGGCGATACCGGTTACGATGAGGATCTTACCGAGCGATACCATCGCACCACTCCTCTTCCGAACTCAAAATGGTGTTCTGTTATCCTCTGTCAAAGAGGGAGAGCTGCTGTGTGTTGCCGCCGGGGGGAGGGACACCGAGGAATTGAAAGGCTTTCACCGTCGCCTTCCTTCCACGGGGTGTCCGTTCGATATATCCCTGCTGGATCAGAAATGGTTCGTAGATATCTTCAATGGTTTGCGGCTCTTCGTTCATGGCGGCGGCCAGGGTCGCCAGCCCTACGGGTCCCCCGCCGAAGAGATTGACGATGATATGAACAAGATTTCTGTCCTGTTGGTCCAGCCCGCTGTCGTCGACACCGAGCATCTCCAGCGCCTGTTGGGCGAGCTCCTCGGAGATGTACTCCGCTCCCTGTACCTCGGCGACATCCCGGACCCGCCGCAGAAGGCGGAGCACCACCCTCGGGGTGCCGCGGGAGCGTTTGCCCAGTTCCTCCGCCGCCGCTTCGGAAAGGGTTACCCCCAGCTGCTGTGCTCCCCGTTCTGCAATCCTCCCCAGCTCCCCGGTTGTATAGAGGGAGAGCTGTTCGACGATGCCGAATCTCGAACGCAACGGTGACGTGAGCAGCCCGAGCCGTGTCGTTGCCCCCACGAGTGTAAAGGGAGGGAGATTCAGCCGGAGATTACGGGCCATCGGGCCCTTGCCCACAATGATGTCCAGCGCAAAATCCTCCATGCCGGGATAGAGGATCTCCTCTACATTGGAGCCGAGGCGATGGATTTCATCAATAAAGAGGACATCCCGGGGTTGCAGGTTAGAGAGGATGGCGGCCAGATCACCCGGGCGTTCCAGCGCGGGGCCTGTGGTGACCCGGAGTTCCCCGCCCATCTCCTGGGCGATAATGCCGGCCAGAGTGGTTTTCCCCAGTCCCGGTGGTCCGAAAAAGAGAATGTGATCAAGGGCTTCCTCACGTCGCCCCGCAGCTTCGAGATAAATGGCGAGTTTCTCGCGCAACGACTGTTGCCCGATAAACTCCGAGAGTTTCCTGGGACGCAGTCTGGGGAACTCTTCCTCGCTATGCTTTTGTCCTGGACCGACTATCCTGTTTTCCGCATCGGTGATGGTAGCCTCACCTCATTTTCTGGAGACTGCGTAGCGAGGCCTGCAGGAGCGCCTCTTCCGAGAGATCGTCTCCCTGCTCCTCTTTGACCTGGTGCGTTGCCAGGGAGGCCTCCTGAGCCGAGAATCCCAGTGTCTGCAGCGCTTCGACCACGGAGTGAGCGCTGCTTCCCGGGGCTGTCGCGGTTCCGCGTTCCTGGTTGTGCCCGGGTAATTTCAGTATGCGTTCCTTCAGTTCGAAGCAGATACGCTCCGCTGTTCGCTTTCCGATACCGGGCACGGAGGACAGGACAGCGACATCCTGTTCGACAATGGCGTTCACCAGGGTGTGGAAATCGTACATACGAAGCATAGCCATCGCCACCTTGCCCCCCACCCCCTTCACCATGATAAAATGCTCGAAGAGGAGCCGCTCCCGGCTGTCCGCAAAACCGTACAGCATTGCCCCTCCGTCGTAGAGCTGCAGCGAGACGTATACCGTAGCGGATTCTCCCTGCCGGACAGTGGCGGTCACCTGCTGCGAAGAGGTGATGCGGAACCCAAGCCCGTTGACATCGAGTACCACCATGTCGGAAGAGACGGTTACCGCCGTTCCTGTCAGAAATTCGAGCACAACATCACAGCCTTTCCGAAGCAATGGATCAAGGACCGGGATCCCCGGTTACCGTGGGGTTCGGTGCATGGTGACGCCGGTGCAGGCTACAGCGAGGGCATCGGCGATATCGTCCGGGCGGGGGATCTCTGTGAGGCCCAGTAGGCGGCAGACCATCCGCTGGAGCTGTGTCTTATCGGCGTTTCCGTATCCGCTGACCGCAAGCTTTACCTCCGACGGTTTGGGTTCCACAATGGGAATCTGGCGTTCGGCCCCGAACAGCAACACCACGCCCCGGGCCTGCCAGACCATTTCGGCTGTGGTGGTGTTTCGGCCAAAGAAGAGTTTCTCCACGGCGAGGAGGTCCGGCGCACAGCTCTGGAAGACCTCTCGAAGCGACGATCCCAAAACCAGAAGCCGTTCGGGGATCGATTGCCGTGGGGAGGTCTCGATACACCCCGATTCTTCCACGATGAGAGAGGAGCCTTCTTCGACGATCAGACCATAACCGAGACGCCCCAGTCCTGGATCGATGCCGAGGCAGCGTATCCCCACCGCTATCCTATCTTCTCCAGAATCCGGTCGGGGATGTCGAAGTTGCTGCTCACATTCTGTACATCATCCTGATCCTCGAGGACCTCAAGCAGCTTGAACAGCTTTTCCGCTTCCTTCTCATCTTCCACAGGTACCGTCGTTTTGGGAATCAGCTGCACCTCTGCCTCAAGCACCGGATATCCGGTATCCCGGAGCTGGTTGGAGACATCCATGAGTGTGGAAGGGTCGCAGTAGACGTAGAACTGGTTTCCCTCCCGGTTCATGTCCTCGCCTCCTGCTTCAAGCACCTCCAGCAGCAGTTCGTCCTCATCCACACCGCCGCTGACAGTGACGACGCCTTTCCGGTCAAAGATCCAGGCCACACAGCCGGCTTCGCCGAGGGAACCGCCGTTGCGTGCGAGCAGTGCGCGCAACTCGGCGGTGGTTCTGTTCCTGTTGTCGGTGGTGGCCTGCACCATAATGGCCACACCGGCCGGGCCGTAGGCCTCGTAATAGACCTCTTCGAATTGGGCGCCTTCGATCTCCCCTGTTCCGCGCTTGATGGCACGGTCGATGTTGTCTGCAGGAACGGAGTCGCTTTTAGCACGTTCGATGGCGGATTTGAGCTGTATGTTCATCGAGGGATCGCTGCCCCCCTCCCGTGCGGCGACCATGATTGCGCGGATATGCTTTTGGAAGATATTCCCCTTTTTTGCGTCCTGGGCGGCCTTCCTGTGCTTGATGTTCGCCCACTTTGAATGCCCTGCCATATCAATCACCTCAAAGAAAAAAGTTGGCCACTATGCGTTGTGCCTCTCCCCCGTTTGCAGTGTGCAGATCGGCGGCATGGTTCGCTTATGCTCGGACCGGGCCATCTGTCTCTGGACGAATGCCGCTGCCTCGGGGTCCTCGGATTCGCCGAGGAGAAAGGCGTCGAGCCGGGAATAGCTGAGTCCCATCTCGTCCTCGTCGGTCTGACCCGCCCAGAGACCGGCGGAGGGCGGTTTGTCGAGAACCGATTCGGGAACGCCGAGGTGGCGTCCCAGCGCGTTGACCTCACACTTGACCAGATCTCCCAGGGGAAGCAGATCGCAGCCGGAGTCACCGAATTTTGTAAAGTATCCAATGGAAAGCTCGATTTTATTCCCCGTTCCGCAGACCAGATAGCGTCGCTCCTGGGCTAGGGCGTACAATGTTACCATCCGCAGCCGCGGTTTGATGTTGGCCTGTGAAAGTTGTTTGGGATCACGCCATTCCTCTTCGGGAAGGGCGGAAACCAGCGCATTGTAGGCTGCATCCAGGGGTACAGTGCAACATGGGAGCTCAAGTCGCTCCGCCACGAGTCGGGCGTCCTGCGCGTCTGCTTGGTCGCTGTGGCAGGGCATGATCACCGTCTGAACGCCGTAGCCGGTCCGTTGCAGGAGTGCCGCCACCACTGCCGAGTCGATCCCCCCGCTGAGCCCAACAATCCCCCCTTCCATACCGGCTGCACGGATCTGTTGGGTAAGCCATTGCGTGATACGCTTTGTGATGTATACTGCTTCAAATCGTGGTTCCGGCATGGAGATACGCCACCCTTCATGGGAAAATGCGTGATTATTCTAGCACAGAGCCCCGTACTGTTCAGGGAGTGATCCGATGACCACAGCGCTTATCGTTGACGGATATGTAGATGAACCTGCCTGTTTTGGCGTGCCTCCGTACGTGTCGCCCTATGTGCGGTATCTGTACGGTGTCCTGTCGGTGCATGGCTTCGAACCGCTTTACCGGACCTGTGACAGCTGGCGGGAGCAGCCTGACCCCGTACTCTGGAATCAAGTCGAGCTGATCGCCGTCATTGCGGGTATTGCGGTGCCGGGACGATACCGCGGCGGATCGCCCCTGACGCTGGCTGAGCTGGAGGGTCTCGCGAGAATGCCTCGTCGCGGTCCCCTTGTGGTGGGAGGCGCGATCAGCAGGGGGTACACCCTCCAGGGGGGGAGCACCGCCCGGAAGGTCCAGGCCCTGGATGTCGACTGTTTCTGTACCGGTGATCCTGAAGCGGTGGTGGACCACTTTCTCAAAACCGGAGCGTGGGTCCCGGGCAAGCGGCGCACCTATCAGTTGTTGCAGCCCTGGGCCACCGAGGGAGCACGTCTCATCCCGCATCATCCCGGTTTCCCCTGGTTGACGATGGAGATGGAGCTGTCTCGGGGGTGCACCAGGAATGACGGGCATTGCAGCTTCTGTACCGAGGGCTGGTTCATGCCTGTGGAGGAACGGGATGTCTCCATGGTGACCGAGGAGGTCGCCGCCCTTGCGGAACAGGGGGCGGACGCCTTCCGTCTCGGCCGTTGTTCCGACATCCTCACATATGGAGGGAACACGGGAAGCCCTGCCGACCAGCCGTCGCCCGGGGTTTTGGAGAAGCTTTACAAAGGTGTCCGATGTGCCGCCCCATCGCTTGCCGTCCTGCACACCGATAACTGCAACCCCAGAGGCGTGGTGCGATACCCCGGGGCGGCTGCGGAGGCGATTGGCGTCATCGCTTCCCAAAACACAGCTGGGGATATCCTGTCTTTCGGTATCGAGTCGCTTGATCCCGAGGTGCTGCGCCGTAACAATCTCAAGGTCAGCGCCGAAGAGGCCTTTACCGCTGTGGAGGTTGTCAATACCGCGGCAGCAGGGTACAGCGCCCGACGGATGCTCCCGTCTCTTCTTCCCGGGCTCAACCTTCTTTTCGGGCTGGCCGGTGAGCGGAACGATTCCCTTGACTGGGTGACCGCCCTCCTGGAACGGCTTCTCGCTTCGGCGCTCACTGTCCGACGGATCAACATACGACGGGTCATGGTTTTCCCGGAGCTTCCCCTCCATTCGCTTCTGGAAGAGCATCCCTCCAGATTGAAGCATGCCCGATACAGACGATGGAAGCGCTGGGTGCGTGAGGAGGTGGATCCGGTGTTTCTCCGTCGGGTGGCTCCTTTCGGCACCATTATTAAGGGGGTGCGTCTCGAGGGGTTTCAGGGAAATACCGCCTTTGGAAGACCGCGGGGCAGCTATCCCCTGCTTGTGGGGCTGCCGGGCTGCCGTGAAGAGATCGGTTCCGTCAGGGATGTGGCTGTGGTCGGACAGGGAGGACGGTCCGTAACGGCGGTTCCCTATCCGTTCAACCCCAATCATGCGTCGCCCGAGATGTTGCGCTCCATCCCGGGGTTCGGAAACGCCAGGGTCAAGCGCCTGGTTGCCCACCGCCCCTTTCAGGATACCACGGCACTGGCGGCGGCCCTTGATGACCCTGGGCTTCTATCTACGCTGCGTCCCCTTCTTGCCGAGAACGAAGATCCCTTTGATGCACAGTAGCTTGGTGGTTCAGACAATCCGCAGGGGACCGGATGAGGCATGAACAGGCGTAGACCGAGGGAGGCTGCCGCAGTAAGGCTGGACAATTCATAGAATGGGTTGGTGTTGGCTTTGGGACAGGTCTTGCGTTTTAGTGTTTCCATGGACGAGAAACTGCTTGAGGAGTTCGACAGATGGATAGCCAAAAGCGGATTCCCTACCCGCTCCGAGGCGCTCCGGCAGTTGATCCGCACCTTTGTTACGGAAACCAAGTGGAAGGAGAATGTCGGCGAAGTATGGGGAACGGTGACCGTCACCTATAACCATCACGACCATGATGCGTCACAGGCGCTCACCCACCTCCAGCACACCTTTGGCGAGGTGATTATCTGCACGACCCATATCCATATGGATGCCGACAACTGCCTGGAGGTGATCATCCTGCGTGGAGAGGTGCAGCGCGTACGGGAATTTGTGGAGTCCCTGCCCGGGCTGAAGGGCGTCCGCAACACCACACCGTCGATCACCTCGTAGCAGAAAAAGGATTGGCAACGGGAAGAGGAGCGGCGCAAAAAAAGAGGGGCAGCCGACGGCTGCCCCGAATCGTTAGATTCCTCACCCGGAGGGCGAACACCCGCTTCCCGCTTTGGGCAGCGGATCCCCCTCTATCATAATCACCGTCTTCCCACGGCATGATGGGCACTTGATCGTACGCTCCTGCTCTCCCACCACGAACTCTTCACCACAGGACAGACATTTGAATATACGGGTATGCTCCATGACATTCCCCCCTTTACCTCTGGCCTACCAGGGTCATTATACCCCCTTCCCCTATTAGGGGCAAGAGGTAAGTGCTAGATGTCCCCGATCGTGGCCACCATGACCGCTTTGATGGTGTGGAGTCGGTTTTCGGCCTGGTCGAACACCTTTGACTGCACTGATTCAAAGACCTCCTCCGTCACCTCGTTGCCTTTCACGGCAGGGAGACAGTGCAGGAAGATGGAATCGTTGCGTCCGGTTGCGTTCATCAGTTCGGTGTTGACCTGATAGGGCTTGAGCAGGGCGATGCGTTCCTGTGCTTTGTCCTCCTCCCCCATGGATGCCCAGACGTCTGTGTAGACCGCGTTGGCGTTCCGAACAGCCTCCCGGGGGTTATCGGTAACGGTGATGGTTGCGTGGTTGTCCCTGCCGATCTGCTGGCAGGAGGTGACCAGCTCCTCTTCGGGGAAGAGCTCCTTCGGAGAGGCGATGACACAGTGCATGCCCATCTTGGCGGCGCCGATCATCAGCGAGTGGGCCATGTTGTTCCGTCCGTCACCGACGTAGACCAGTTTTGTTCCTTTGAGTATGCCGAAGTTCTCCCGAATAGTGAGGAAGTCGGCGAGGATCTGGGTGGGGTGGTAGCTGTCGGTCAAACCGTTCCAGACGGGTACCCCGGCATGGGTCGCCAGGGCTTCCACCATGGACTGCTTGAATCCCCGGAACTGGATCCCGTCGAACATCCTTCCCAGCACCCTGGCGGTGTCCTGTACGTCTTCCTTGCCGCCCAGGTGGATGTCGTTCTTTCCCAGGAATTCGGGGTGGCCGCCTTCGTCAATGCAGGCTGCCGTAAAGGCGCATCTTGTTCTGGTGGAAGACTTCTCGAAAAGAAGGGCCACGTTTTTCCCCGCCATTGAAGTGCCTCTGATTCCACAGCGTTTCTTCTGCTTGAGGTCCCCCGAAAGATCCAGCAGAAAGGTGATTTCCTCGGTGCTGAAATCCTTCAGTGTCAGAAAGCTACGTCCTTTTAGATTCAATGCCATCGATGATCTTCCTTTCAATTAGGGTAATAAAAAATATTTTATTGAAATTCACTAATATGCTTTAGTGCTTAACAATTATTGTTCAATTCGGTCTGCCGGGAGGAAACGGCACCCATGAAGATGCGATTTTCTGCGTCACTCGGACAGGGGTTCCCGGAGGAGCGGCATGCTCATGCAGCGTGGCCCACCCCGTCCCCGACCGAGTTCGGCCCCCCGGATCTCGTAGACCTTGACACCGTTCTCCCGGAGATAGCGGTTGGAAACGATGTTACGACGGTAGGTCACCACCTCGCCGGGAGCGATGGACAGGGTGTTTGTCCCGTCGTTCCACTGATCCCGGGCGGCGGCCACGGGATCCCCGCCTCCTGTTTCGATCAGCCTGATCCTGTCGAGTTCCAGGGTGCGCTGGAGACACTCCTCCAGATTGTCGTGCTCGATGATCTTCTCGAGGTTGCCTTCTTCGTCGTAGAGCAGCTCCGCAACCTTGATCCGTTTGCCCAGGCCCGGATAGATCGTGCAGGCATCCCGGTCCACCATCGTGAACACGGTGTCCAGGTGCATGGAAGCCCGGATCTTGGGAATGTCCACCGCCAGGACACGGCGGATTCCAACTCTCTGGGCCAGACGACGTCCAACAATCTGGGCGGCGCCCGCATTGGTCCGCTGGCTGATCCCTATCGCGACTGTATCCTCGGAGAGGACCAGGACATCGCCGCCTTCTATCGTGTAGGGGTAGGTGTCCCGGAGTTCATCGCCGAAGATGATCTTTATGTGTTCAAAATATGGGTGGTGCTTGAAGATATACCTGCTGTAGAGAGGCTCCCTCCCCCGGGCATTGAAATTCATGACGCTCAGGATGACGCCGTCGTTGATAAAGCAGTGGGGATCCCGCTGGAAATAGAGGTTTGGAAGAGGGCGGATCAGGAAATCATCGGGACCGGTGACCCGAAGCACCAGGCTTCTGCAGGAACCGAGCATGGGTTCCGCTTCCCGATGGGAGAGCCCCGTGACGAGGATCTCGGCGAGTTCGTCGGTATCCATCTCCATGAAGTTGATCTTCAGGGCAAGCGCCAGGGGTACATCCAGGGCCTCCAGGGAGAGAACCTCGTCCACCAGAGACGAACGGATCTCCTGATCCCGGAGGATGTCGGCCAGACAGTTCTGGTAGTAGACCACCTCCACGCCGTTATCCCTGAGGAGGTCGGCGAAGGCATCGTGTTCCTTTTGCGCCTCTTCCACCCAGAGGATATCGTCAAAGAGCAGCTCATCCTTGTTCTCTATGGTCAGTCGCTCCAATTCGCGGCCAGGCCGATGCAGCAGTACCCGTTTCAGCCTCCCGATTTCCGAGCCTACGAAAAAGGATCTTTTGCTATTCATGCGTGTCCCTCCCCCTCGGAGATTCCTGCCTGTATCGCTGTTACAGCTCGTCGCGACTCAGAGGCATAACGATGCAACGGGGCCCTCCTCTTCCTTTCACCAGCTCCGAACCACGTGCCTCGAGTACCTTGATTCCATGTTCCCGGAGATGCTGATTGGAGACCACATTCCGCCGGAAGGTCAACACCTCGCCCGGCGAAAGAGCGAGGGTGTTTGTGCCGTCGTTCCACTGCTCCCGGGCTGAGGCCACAGGATTCCCCGCTCCGGTTTCGATAAAACGGATCTCTTCCCTGTGGAGAAGCTGTTCCAGCACCGTGCCGAGTTGCTCCGGTTCGGTGATGGACTCCACCTCACCATCGCTGCTATAGGTGATCAGATAGAGCGAAAGGGATTCCCGAACCCCCGGAAAGATCGTGAAGGTGTCCCTGTCAACCATGGTGCATACCGTATCGAGATGCATATAGCTCCGTCGCTTGGGGATGTCTACGGCGAGGACATGCCTGATGCCCTGCATGCGGGCCAGCTGCTGCCCTACCACCTGTACCGCGCCGGCAGTGGTTCGCTCGCTGATCCCTATGGCGACACTTTCGTTATTTAAAACCAAAAGATCTCCGCCCTCGAAGTGGTAGGGTGTTCCGCCGGACGGGGTTGCTCCGAAAATCACAGGTGTGGACGCAAAGCGGGGATGGTGTTCGAAGATATATCTGGCGTAGAGGGACTCCCGCCGGCGGGCGGCAAACTGCATGACACTCACCAGCGCACCGTTCCCCACAAAGGCGTAGGGATCCCTCTGGATATAGAGGTTTGGAAGCGGGCGGATCAGGAAATCCTTCTCCGAAAGCATGCGCAGGACGAGACTTCTCCGGGGGAGGTAGGGAGTGGCCTCGGAGCAGGTGAGCCCCGCCACCAGGATGTGAGCAAGCTCCCCGGCTTCCAGCCCGCTGAGAGCATCCTTGAGAGATGCCACAAGGGGATGGTCCAATGCCTCCAGGGCGAAGACCTCGTCGAGCAGATGCCCTCTCGTTTCGAGATTTTTCAGGATTTCGGAGAGGCACTCCTGGAAATAGAGCAGATCCACATCGTTTTCCCGTAGAATCGAGGTCAACACCCGGTGCTCCCGCTGGGCCTCTTCTACCCACAGGATGTCGTCAAACAGCAGGGCATCCTTGTTCTCGATTGTCAGACGCTCCAGCTCGGCTCCCGGACAGTGCACCAGAGCGCTGGTGAGGCGCCCCACCTCCGAAGTGATGTGCACCCCTCTCCCCTCTTCAGGCATACAGATCCCCCCTTGGTAAAATGAACTGCGTGGTTCCTTGAGTTTACTTTTGTCTTTTATACCACATCTCTCCCCTGTTGCCAAATCAAATCAGAGTTTGGCATCTGCGGGGGCACCCTCTGCCGCGGTGGCCCGGCGAGACGCGGGCGGAAAGCCTTCAGGAAAGGAGCAGGAGGAGTTCGCGGACGATCTTCGCGGCGAGCAGAGAGGTGATGTTGTTGCAGTCCAGAAGCGGAGAGACCTCCACCAGGTCGAACCCCACAACATTCAGTGACTGCAGCGCCGGGAGAGCCTGGAAGAAGTCGCCGCTCATCCAGCCCCCAGGTTCGGGAGTGCCGGTTCCAGGCGCACAGGCGGGGTCGAAGACATCGATGTCCAGGGTGATGTACAGAGGCCTCCCCAGAAGGGCCGGTGCGAGCTCTGCCAGAACGCCGGGGGTACTCCCGGGGTAGAATCCGGTATGGTCGCTTGCCCATTGGTACTCCTCTTTTGTGGCGGAGCGGATGCCTGTCTGTGTGAGGGAAGAGGAATGTTGCAAAAGGTTGGCTGCTACCTGACGCATCACCGTTCCATGGCTCATGACGCCTCCATGGAGCGATTCCCGGAGATCCGCGTGGGCATCGATATGGAGCACCCGGACATCCGGGTAGACAGCGGTGACGGCGGCAAGGACCGCCCAGGACACCAGATGTTCGCCGCCCAGCACCACCGGACGTTTCCCCCGGGAGAGGATCCTTGCCGCGACGGATTCAATGGTGGCCAGCGATGTTGTGAGTTCGCCGATCGGAAAGTGCAGGTCGCCGATATCTGCGAAGGCAACCTCATCGAGGCTTTTCCGCAGACTGCAGCTGAACTCCTCGAGGTGCCAGGATTCATTCCTGATTTCCCGCGGCCCGTTCCTCGTTCCGGGTTGGCGGGATACCGTGGCGTCCAGAGGGGCGCCGAAAAGCACCCAGTCCTCCCGGGAAGGGGTGCGGCTGGAACCCATGAACCGCGTCATTCTCTGGAGGTCCTGATCATGTCCGAGAGGAAGGGCGGAAGCACAAAGGCGGCACGGTGGACCGACGAGCTGTAGTAGCGTGTTGATCTGGCGGGCAGGGTGCGCCGCGGTTCTCCGGGGTCAAGGACCTTCGATCCCACGGCATAGGTCCACATCCCTGTCGGGTAGGTGGGCAACGCCCCCCAGCAGAGTGCCGTGACAGGGAAGACGGTGCTCAATTCCCTGTAGGCGCCCTGTACGAGTTCGGGCTCGGCAAAGGGGGACTCCGTTTGGGCGATCATGATCCCCTCGGGACGGAGCGCCTTCGCGACATCCCGGTAAAAGGGGGCCCGGAAGAGCCCGGCGGCGAAATCAACCGGATCGGTGCTGTCCACAACCACAATGTCAAAGCTGCCGGATTGCCCCTTGATGTACGCAAGGGCATCCGCTGTGAGCAGCGTGACGCGATCCTCATCGAGAGCCTTGCTCACCTTCGGGAAGAAGTCCCGCGAGGCGCGGGTGACCTCGGGGTCGATATCGACCAGCACCGCCTCTTCAATGGAGTCGTGTTTCAACAGTTCCCTGATGACGCCTCCATCCCCTCCTCCGACCACCAGGGCCCGTTTTGGCGACGGGTGGGCGCAGCTGGGGATATGGGCCATCATCTCGTGGTAGGCAAACTCGTCCGCCTCGGTGATCTGGATTGCGCCGTCCAGAGCCAGGAGATTCCCGTACTGCTGGGTCTCGACCACAAGCAGGTGCTGGTAGGCCGTCTGAATGTTGCGTAGCACCCGCTTAATCCGGAGTCCCAGCCTGAGATCCCGGGTTTGGTATTCGGTGAACCACAGATCATAATCACGACGTTCCTGTTGTACATCCATGGGCGTCTTCCTTTACCGATAAAAGAGCGGGCAGGCAGCGATGACGCAACCGCAATGTTCGACGGTGTGCTCGATGGACTTCACCTTCACTTCACCAAGGGGAATGCCGCGAAATGAAAAGGCCTCCCGCACCATCTCCTCCACCTGGATCGCTGCCCTGTCAGCCGAACAGCGGCCGGAAAACTCCATGATCATGCCGGAGTCTCCGCTGTCTTCCGGAACGCCCACCCCTATTCCTGCAGCGATGGTCTCACCGGGTGTGGTGCTCTGGAGAGAACCGTAGGCCACCGGCAGAAGGGAACCCAGCGGCATGTCGAATTGCGAGACGAAAAGGCAGCCCGGCGGGAGAACACTGCTCACACGGAGAAGATTCATGTTGCCGATCCGGGCATCCAGGAGCGCTGCGTCGAAGGCGGTCAGCTCCGTTTCCGCCTCTCCTTTCCCTATCACAAGCGTGTACTGTGTCGGTACGGGCAGCATGCCTCGTACCCCCTTTCAAAAATGAGTGATCTCTGTCTACCGCTGCCCCCTCTGGGCTTCCTCGAGGAGAATCCGGACAACGGCATCGATCTCCATGGGCGGAAGATGGCGAACAAAACGGCCATGTTTGAACAGAACCATCCCCTCGCGAGCTCCGGCTACGCCGATGTCGGCTTCCATCGCCTCCCTGGGGCCGTTGACCTCACAGCCCATCACAGCGATCTTGATCCCCGAGGGGAACCGGGCGAGATGGGGTTCGATGCTTTTGGCGACCCCGAAGACATCCATCTTTTTCCGTCCGCAGGTGGGACAGGAGATCAGCTCCGCGCCATGTTGCCGTATCTCCAGCGCCGAGAGAAGCGCAAAGCCGACACGGGGTTCTTCACTGGAGGGGCCTGTCAGGCTCACCCGCAGCGTGTCCCCTATCCCCTGGGAGAGCAGGAGCGCGAGCCCCGCCGAGGATTTGACAGTACCGGTCATGCCTGTCCCTGCTTCCGTGATGCCGATGTGGAGAGGATAGCTGTACCGTGAAGCCAGGAGCTGATTCGCCCGCACCGTTTCGGGTATCGATGTGGACTTGGCGGAGATGATCATATTGTCGAAGCCGCAGTCCTCCAGCAGGCCGACCTGCTCGCCCACTGCGCAGGCAAGAGCCGTGCCCCTGTCCCCGTCTCCCTGCTCGAGGTGCCGTGTGCTCAGGGAGCCGGAATTGGCCCCGATCCTGATGACCGCACCCCTGTCCTGTGCGGTCTCCGAAATCCAGCGAATCTCCCCCGGCGGGAGATTGCCGGGGTTGATACGGATAGCAGGACAACCGGCTTCCAGCGCCAGAACAGCCAGCTTTGCAGAGAAGTGGATGTCCGCCATAAGAGGTATCGGCGAGGTGCGACAGAGACGCTTGAGTTGGGATACGTCCTGCTCCGACGGAAACGCAACCCGGGCAAGCTCGCAGCCCTCTTCGTGGAGAAGCTGGATCTCCTTGAGACAGGTATCGTATTCCTCGAGTGGGCTTTTCAGCATACTCTCCACTCGTACCGGCGCAGATCCTCCTATAGAAAGATTACCAACAGCGACTTCCCGTTCTGACAATATACCTCAACCTCTTTCCGCGGTCATTATCCCCAGAGGGAGACGACGTCTTTCCAGGTAATCACCAGTATGAGGGATATCAGTATCACGAATCCCGCCAGGTGGATATAGTATTCCCAACGCTCCGGCAGCCGCTTTCCGGTGATCATCTCCCCCAGGACGAAGAAGATCCTGCCTCCGTCGAGAGCCGGAAAGGGGAGAAGGTTCAGGATTCCCAGATGGAGGTTGATAACGGCCAGAAAGGAGAGGAATGGCCATATGCCCTGCCTGGCCGCCTTGCCCGCCATTTCGGCTATGCCGACCGGACCTGTGACGTCAACGCTCTGGCGGCCGGTAATCCAGGAGCCCAAAGCCCCGATGATTCTGCTGCTCATATCCCAGAGATAGGTGAAGGACCTGGAGAAAGAGGCGAGGATACCGTAGCGTTTCATCGATGGGCGTATGCCAAGCAATGGCACCCCGGACTCGGGGTTCGCTTTCAGAGGCACCGTCATGGTTTTGGTCCCGTCCCCGGTTTGGACCTCGAGCCGCACTGGATGCTCCGTGCCTGCATCGCGGATGGCCGCCGCCATGGTGTTCCAGTCTGTCACCTCTTTGCCATTGACGGAGAGTATGCTGTCCCCCTGTTCGAGTTCAGAGGTGGCGGCGGGATAGCCCGGCATGACCTCCCCGATCTTCGTGCTGTTCATATCAAGCACGCCGTGTCCGGAGAGGAGCAGCATCGTGAGGACAAGAGCCAGCAGGATATTCAGTACAGCTCCGTTGCAGAGGATCAGGAATCGCTGCCAGGGTTTTTTGGAGGGAAAGTCCTCGCCGGGCCGGACGGTTTCGTCCTCCCGTTCCTCCCCCATTCCTGCCAGCCGTACAAATCCGCCGATGGGAAAGATCCGAAGGGACCACATTGTATCACGCCACTGCTTTTGCTTGAGTACAGGCCCCATGCCGAAGGCAAATTCGTGCACCTGCACCCCCATCAGACGGGCTGTGATGAAATGGCCCCATTCGTGTATCATGACACAGATTGCTATTACGACAAGAAACGCGACGAGCGACATACCTATCCTCCTACCAACGGTCTGTTACAGTATTTGACCGACCTGTTTTCGTGCCTCAGCTTTTGCCCATTCAAGGATGGCAAGGGCCTCATCGAGTGATTCCGGTGCGGCCCCGCTGTGCCTGTTGAAGACATGTTCTATGATGCCGGGGATCTCGATCAACGAGATGCGCCTCTGCAGGAACGCATCGACGGCCACCTCGTCGGCCCCCACCAGCAGTGCAGGGTAGGGCCCTTCACGGCGGCAGGCTTCCTGGGCGAGGGCGAGACAGGGGAAGCGATCCGTATCGGGCGGGGTAAAGGTAAGCTGCAGATGTTCCGGAAACGCAACGGTGTACCCCGTGCCTGACAACGGCAGTCGATCCGGAAAGCCAAGCGCAACCGCACAGGGCTGTTTCATATCGGGTGAGGCGTAGAGCATCTTCGAAGAGCCGTCGATGAAGGTCACAATACCGTGTACCAGGGAATCGGGATGGATGAGGGCATGGACCTGATCCGCCCGGAGGTCGAAGAGCCGCATCGCCTCAAGAAGCTCAAGACCCTTGTTCATCAGTGTGGCGCTGTCGACGGAGATCTTCCCGCCCATGCGCCACACAGGGTGGCGGAGGGCCATCTCCGGCGTGGCCTGTGCCAATGTTTCCCGGTCATCATCACGAAAGGGACCTCCCGAAGCGGTCAGGAAGACGTCGGCGACCTGGTCTGTCCGTTCCTCCCGGAGGCACTGCCAGAGGGCGTTGTGTTCGCTGTCCAGAGGGCGCAGCTGTCCTTTCCGCTGGATGGACGGCAGTACCCAGGGGCCTCCTACGACGATACTCTCCTTATTCGCAAGAGAGACGTCCTTCCCTTCATTCAGTGCCGTTCGCAATGCCTGGATGGCCATGGTCCCGGAAGAGGCAAACACAATATGGTCGATACGATCGAGCCGCACCACCTCTTCCAGTGCTTCGGGGCCCTGGAAGAGGGTGGAAGCGTATCGTCCGGCCGGGAAGGCCTTTGCTGCTTCGGTGTCCGTCAAACCGATGTAACGCGGCTGGAATTCGTCACAGAGTTGCTGCATCTTGTCCACGTTTTTTCTGGCCACGATGGCTTCGACGGAGAATTGTTCGGGAAAGTGCCGACATACCCAGAGCACCGCGTCCGCTACGGTGCCTGTGGCGCCGATGACGGCAAGTCGTACCTGAGGGATCTCTCCTCGAGCATTCACTTGAGAACCACCTCAAACAGGATGAAGACACAGCTTGCGTTGAAGAGAATGCTGTCAAAGCGGTCGAGCATCCCCCCATGGCCGGGGATGAGAGCGCCGCTGTTCTTCTTGTGGGCCTCGCGCTTGAGCACCGATTCCCCAAGGTCTCCAAACTGCCCCAATGTGCCACAGATCAGACCGATGAGCAAGAGAGGAATGGGAGGGATTGCCAGGGCGAAGGAGATGAGGCTTGCCGCGAAGAGGCTCCCCAGCAGTCCCCCCGCCGCACCCTCCAGTGTTTTTTTGGGGCTTACAAAGGGGAAAAAGGGTTTTTCGCCCCACTGCATGCCGGCGACATAGGCGGTGACATCGGTGGCCCATGTACAGAGGAAAAGGGTCAGGAGCACCAGGAATCCCCAATTCTGATACCGGAGGTAGATCATCAAACACCAGGGAAGCACCACATAGGCGACCCCCGAGAGGGTTCCTCCAAGGTTCCTCAGGGCATCACTGGACTTGGTGCTCTGACGCCGGAGAATCTCCAGTATGAGAATGCCGATGCAGGCGACGGGGAAGACGGCCAGCGTAAGACCGTCGGAACAACTGAAGCCGGTAAGCACGATGGCCGACAGCCCTGCAATCATTCCGATACCACTGGATACGTGGAATTGGGAACGGACAAGGCAGTAGTATTCCCAGAGGGAGACCATGCCGATGAAACCGGCCACACAAAACCAGAACCAGCCGCCCAGATAGAGGCCGCAAACGATGGCGACCACAACGCCGGAACCGCTTGCCGTCCGAAGAAGGAAATTGCGTGCGTTCTGTTCAGGAAGTACCCGTTCCACCATACCGTCGGTCCCTTCTGATATATTCATTGATTGCCTCGTGGAGATCCTGTGCGGAAAAATCAGGCCAGAATTTCTCGGTAAAGTAGAATTCGCTGTAGCTTGATTGCCAGAGCCAGAAGTTGCTCAACCGATACTCGCCGCTTGTGCGGATAAGAAGATCCGGATCGGGGAGATCGGGGAGAAAGAGGCGGTCCGCAATGTCCTGTTCCGTGATTGGTGGGCGCTTCCCCTCTTCCAAAAGGCTGTTCACGGCCTGCATCACTTCCTGTCGCCCCCCGTAATTGAGGCAGACGATCAGGTCGATATCGGTGCCCTGTGCGGTTTCCCTTTCAGCCCAGGCGAGCATGCTTCTGATGTCCTCGGGGAGCTCCCGGAGGAGTCCGGCGAAACGGAGCCGTGCGCCTTCTCCGATCATTGTCTTGACCTTGCCGCGAACGTAGTAGCGGAACAATCCCATGAGCCCTTTGACTTCGGACCGCGGTCTCTTCCAGTTTTCCGTGGAAAACGCGTAGAGCGAAAGATGGGACACCCCCTCATCCTTGGCCGCCCTGACAATGCGTTCCACCGTTTTGACACCAGCGTGGTGCCCCATGATTCTCGGCAGATTGCGTGCTTTGGCCCACCGTCCATTTCCATCCATGATGATGGCGATATGTTGGGGAACCTTCCGTTTTTCCTGTATCACCACATCTACTCCCCGTTCCGCCACGCCTGTTTGATCTCTTGGATATCAACCCAGGTGAGATGTTTGGGGCTTCCCGTTTTGTTGGAGGCATTCCGTAGCAGATAGCTCGGATGGAACATGGGGCGTACCTGGATGCCCTTCCAGGGGAACCAATGCCCCCGCAGTTTCGTAATCCCTTCCGTGGTTTTCAGAATCCATTTTGTCGGTGTGTTCCCAAGACAGACAATCAGCCGCGGATTGATGAGTGCGATTTGGGAATGCAGAAACCCGTCGCAGGCTGTCATCTCCTCTATGGAAGGGTTGCGGTTGCTGGGGGGACGGCACTTGACCACATTGGTGATGAAGATCTCGTTCCGCCCGATACCGGCGGCTTCCAGTATCTTGTTGAACAGCTGTCCCGCCCTGCCGACAAATGGGATTCCCTGCTGATCTTCATCGCCGCCCGGTCCTTCTCCAATAAACATAAGATCCGTATGGGGATCGCCGTCACCGAAAACGACACGATTCCGCGAGGCGGAAAGAGGGCATTTGGTGCAGCCGCTCACCTGTCGCTGCAGTTCCTTCCAGCATTCTTCCCAGGTTGCCTGTCGTTCCGCTTCGTTCTGAGGGTACTTCAGCTCTTTTGTCATGGTACTACCCCGCTTACAATGATATCAACCTTGTGGACTTCAACGCCTGTGAAGTAACTCAAGCTGGAATGGACCCGCTGTTTGAGGAAGAGGGCCCGTTCAACGAGTGTGCTGCCCTGGAGTGAGAGGACCAGATGCACCTCGATATCAATCATGGCTTTCTCGATCTCCCGCACCTTGACCTCGGGGACATCCTCCACTTGGTGAGAGCGCAGACATATTGTCTTGACGATAACCCCGATTGCGTCAGGATCGATGTTCAACTCGCCGAGGAAACTGAAGGGGGGACGCACCACTGTCTTTTCTCCCTGATGCTGGTCCCGGTGCCAGAACACCTTCAACTTTCCAACCAGCTTTCCCGCAAAGTTGCGTCGCACCTGCACATAGGAAACGGGGATGACGTGTTGTCGCTTTTCCCGGCGATCGACCTGCGCCCGTTCGATCTCTTCTGTGGTCGCCACCTCTTCGATGCGAATGACCTGACGTTCCCGGGGCAGCGCCAGTTGGCGGAGTATCCTCTGGGCCATGCCTGCGGATGTGGCCACAATCATCAGGCGACAGGGCGCACTGGCGGCGAGATAGCCGTACACCTCTTCGCGGTGGTCCTCGAACTGAAAAAGCGCTCTCCGGATCGCCCGCACCTGGTTGTGTTCGGTTTTGGCGCTTTTCCCGCAGACGATCTGCCCTTTGCGTATCACCAGACCGTCGTCGATGATGATATCCACGTCAAGATTGCGGGCGACGACTTGTGCACGCTGACTCTTGCCCGTCCCGGCCGGTCCCACGAAGAGAAGCACTTGAATGTCCAGAGGTGTTTTGTTCATTGCATCATTTCCCGGAACGTTTCAGGACCTTTCTCAGAGCAGAAACAAAACGTTCGTTTTCTTCGGGCAATCCGATGGATACCCGTATATGATCGGGGACGCCGAGGTCTTCCCCCGGGCGGATGATGATCCCTTCCCGCAGCAGTTGTTCGGTGATCGAGGAGGAGTTGCTCACCGCTACCAGGAGAAAATTGGTATGGGTCGGATAGACCCTCAGCCCCATGTCCATCAGCTCTGACGTGAGTCGCTCCCGCTCTGCGATGGTCCGGTCACGGATATCCTCGATATACTGTTTTTCCTGCAATGCGGCCAGTGCGGCCGCCTGCCCGATTTTGTTCACGCCGAAAACGCGGCGTACCCGTTCGTAGGCTTCCACAATGGGTTTCGGGGCGATGGAATACCCCACACGTAACGCAGCGAGGCCGTATATCTTGGAAAAGGTCCGCAAGATCACCACATTGCCCAACTCCCGGAAAAGCTGAACACCGCCGGTGTAGCGCGGGTCGGTGACAAACTCGGCATAGGCCTCATCGACAACGAGAAGCGTTTGCTTGCCCTCGAGAAAGGCGGATAGCTGTATCAACTCGTCGCGTTCGATGAACAGTCCTGTGGGATTGTTGGGATTACAGAGGACGACGACCTTTGTCTGGTCGGTACACCTCGCCATAATGCTTTCCACCGCCGGCGTCGTATGCAGCGGAACATCGACGGTGACACAATTGGCGCCGGCAGCGCAGGCCGCAAGCTTGTAGAGGGGATATGTGGGTGTATAGTAGACCACCTCGTCGCCCTCATCGATAACAGCCTGGAAAAGGGAATAGAGGATGCTTTCGGTTCCCGCTCCTACAATTACCTCCTTGGGGGAGACACCGTATTGTTTCGCAAGCGCCCTCCGGAGATAGTACGACTCCGGGTCGGGATAGCGATTGATTTCGACCGAAGCATTTCGGATTGCTTCCTGAACGCGTTCCGGGAGTGGCCAGGGATTCTCGTTGGAACTCAGGCGTGTTATCTCTTTGAGACCCAGCTCCCGTTGCACGCTTCCTATCGGTTTCCCCGGTCTGTACGGTTCAAGACCAGACAGTACCTTCCGAGCGATATTGTCCATCCAGGTCATTGTTTCTTCCTCCCTGCCTCTGTGCGTCTTCTGCCTGATTTGCACGGTGGATGCGGCCTGTTGCGCCTATCCCTTCCCGGTTCTGCGGATTCCTACGTCAGCTCCAAGAAGCTGCAGCTTTCTTACAAAATTCTCATAGCCCCGCCACACATGAGCCATCCCGAATACATTGGTTTCGTCGGGGGCCGACAACCCTGCAAGAACCAGGGCGGCACCGGCCCGGAGGTCGGTGGCGTAGACCTCGGCGCCCATGAAGGTGCGGATTCCCCGGATAATGGCGGCATTCCCCTGCATTTCTATCTCGGCACCCATACGCTGGAGCTCACTGACATGAAGAAATCTGGACCTGAATACGTTTTCCAGCACGACGCTCGTTCCTTCCGAGAGGGAAAGGAGCGCCATCATCTGCGGCTGGAGATCCGTCGGGAAGCCCGGGAAGGGCATGGTTTTGAGGGAAATGCTTCCCAGCCTTCCCGATGCCCATGCCCGCACCCGGTTTTCATGGATTTCGCATACCCCGCCGGCCTCTTCGAGCTTTACCAGGAGATGGTCCATATGTTCCGGGATGACCTTGGAAACCGTCACCGCCCCTCCGGTGATGATGCCCGCAAGCAGAAAGGTCGCCGCTTCAATGCGATCCGGGATGGTTGTGACGGTCGCACTGCCCAGGTCCTGTTCATGGACCCCTTTGATATGGATTGTGCCGGTTCCTTCTCCTTTGATCAGGGCCCCGATAGCGCGCAGCGTCTCGGCAAGGTTGATGATCTCCGGTTCCCGCGCCGCGTTTTCGATGACCGTGTCGCCCTTAGCGAGGACAGCCGCCATCATGAGATTCTCCGTGGCCCCTACAGAAGGGAAATCCAGGTAGATCCTGCTGCCTTTCAGTTCGTTCAGTGATGCGTGGACCGAACCGTGCTCAAGTTCGATGTCCGCACCCATGCGGGAAAAGCTCTTCAGATGGAGGTCAAGGGGCCGACTGCCGATGGAACATCCCCCAGGCAGGGGCAGTATCGCTCTGCCGCAGCGGGCCAACAGCGGCCCGAGAACGAGGGAGGAAGCCCTCATCCGCCGGACGAGCCGCACAGGTGTTGTCCAGCCTATTGTTTTGGGTGTCTCGATGACCACGGTATTCGATTGAAAATGCACCTTGGCTCCAAGCTCCTGGAGCAATTGCGCCATGGTATGAGTGTCCTGAAGATCTGGAACATTGTCAATACGAAGCGTTCCATCCGGGATCAGCAGTGCCGCAGCCATCATTGGAAGCGCAGCGTTTTTTGCCCCCTGTGCAGAAACCTCTCCCTGTATGGGTACGCCACCTTGAATGGTCATGCTCTGTTCTTCATCAAACACTGTATGCCTCCTCACTTGAACCGCAGCCTGAATCGGATCCCAGGAACGCTTCCAGCGAAGCGCGTATCCGCTCCGCGGCTTTGCCGTCACCAAAGGGGTTGTTGTATGTTTTCGGTGCGGCACGGGTATCGTTGCATTCTTTGAGCTTTTGCCGCACAGCAAGAGTGATCCGCGCCGTTTCTGTTCCCACCAGTTCTGCCGAGCCGCATTCAACCGCTTCGGGACGTTCTGTGACATCCCGAAGGACAAGCACCGGCTTCCCCAGGGCGGGGGCTTCCTCCTGCACCCCGCCGCTGTCGGAAAGGATCAGGGAACACCGTTTCATAGCCCACACGAAGTCGGGATAGGCAAGGGGGTCACAGAGGATGACGCGTTCCTCCCTGCCCAGTATCCCCTGGATAACCGTTCTGACCCGGGGATTCAGGTGCATGGGCACGAGAAACCACAACGCCGGTTCCTGCTTGAGAAGCTCCATGACAGCGTAGCATATGTTTTCAAGCCCCTTTCCCCAGGATTCCCTCCTGTGCGCCGTGAGGAGCACAGTCGGGACATCCTTCGGCAGAGCGGCAAGATCCTGGTTGTCCGGGCGCCGTACCCTTTGAGACGCCCAGAGAAGGGCGTCCACCACCGTATTCCCTGTGATCTCGATACGGTCCTCTTTTCTTCCCTCGGCAACCAGATTGTTGTACGCATTGGTCGTAGGGGCGTACCACAGCGTGCACATCGCATCGGTGAGTACACGGTTGAGCTCCTCGGGGAACGGTGTTGCCAACCTGCCGCTGCGGAGACCTGCCTCTACATGCCCTACGGGGATCCCCCTGTAAAACGAAGCGAGTGTTGCGGCGAAGGTCGTTGTGGTATCGCCGTGCACCAGGACCACATCCGGAGAAACGGCATCCAGCACATCTCCTGCTCCGGTGAGAACGGCGGCGGTCACGTAGTCCAGGGTCTGTCCCTCTTTCATGATACGGAGCATACTGTCCGGTTCAAGCCCGAAGAAACGCAATGGAGAGAGGAGCATCTCTTCGTGCTGGCCTGTGGCGAGCACATAGGGGCGGAGAAGCACAGACTCCTCAAGCGCTTTGATCACCGGAGCCATTTTGATGGCCTCGGGGCGTGTGCCAACCACAACGATCACCGTATACGGTGGAGCTGTTCCTGCGTATGCCGATTCATGACCTTTTGACATTTTTGTTTCACCACATTTCAGGAATGAATGGATCATTAAATAATCAATATGAAGTATATTCCAGAAAACAGCATTGCTGTATGAATGAAAATCAAAATTAATAAAACAGCAGGCAGAGGAATCCCTCTGGAAAGAAGACGATGATGCAGATGTTCCCGGTCTGGGTGAAAGGGTGATTGCCGCTTTCGGGCTCTACGCACTATGGAAATCGCTGTATCCAATGCCGGAATGCCCCCCAGGAGGAACAAAAGGATGACGAGTTTCCCCAGGCTCAACGAGCAAAGGGAGGACTGCATAAGTGTAAACATGCAGGCCCCCCACAGAAATCCGAGCAAGGTACTGCCTCCGTCGCCGATAAACGTCTTGGCGACCGGATAGTTCCATACCAATAGGCCGAGGCAGAGGCCGGCCACAAGTAACGGGAGCTCGATCGCACCGAGGAGCACGGCAAGCAGGAAAGAACCTGTGGAAAGCAAAAGGCAGAGCCCATTCAGTCCGTCGATCATATTGTACGCGCTGGTCAGGCCTGCTATCCAGATCATACCGAGAAGGGAGACCCAGAGCTCGCTTTCCATCGGAAAGACCACAAGCGCGGCCGCACCCAGATGAACGACGAGTCTTGCTGCAGCGGGCAGTCGATAGAGGTCATCCAGGTATCCCACAAAGAACACCACAGTCACGGTAGTTCCAATGACTGGGGAAAAGAAATGGTCTGCAGGAGAAAAGAGAAGCACCCAGAGAACATATCCCGACCAGAGTGCGAGTCCGCCCCCTCGGGGTACCGTCCCGGCGTGCATTTTCCGTTCTCCCCCTCTGTCAAGAACCCGATACCGCTTGGAAAGCTCTATGGTAAGCGGGGTAATCCCGGATCCCCAGAGAAGCCCGAAGACAAAGGGAATTGTCCAGAACATCACAGAAGCAGGGCCGGGTTACCTGGTTCCGAAAAGGCGGTCACCGGCATCTCCAAGACCTGGAACGATGAACCCGTTTTGGTCAAGCTGCTCGTCCAGAGAAGCTGTAAAGATATCAATATCCGGATGATCCTTCTGTACCCGGGCGACCCCCTCCGGAGCGGCGATCAGACAGACCAGAGAGATGCGTGAGGATCCCCGTTTTTTGAGGAGTGTGATGGCGGCGCTGGCCGATCCTCCGGTAGCCAACATGGGATCGACGATAAAAACGTCCCGTTCGTGGATATCACCCGGCAGTTTGCAGTAGTACTCCACTGGTTCCAGCGTTTCAGGGTCGCGGTACATGCCGACATGGCCGACCTTGGCGTTGGGAATCGTGCCGAGAATGCCCTCCACCATACCCAAGCCCGCCCTGAGGACAGGGACCACCGCCAGTTTCTTCCCTTCCAGACTCTTGGCCGAGGTGGTCTTCAATGGGGTTTCCACGGTTGTATCTGTGAGTGGGAGATAGCGGGTTACCTCATAGACCATCAGGCCGGCGATCTCCTGCACCAGCTCCCGAAATTCCTTCACCGTTGTGTCGCGATTCCGGACGATACCCAGCTTGTGCTGTATCAGAGGATGCTCAAGAACATGGAGGGGTGTAGCCCGTTCCAAACCACTTCGGGTCTCCACGTTGCCTTCACAGATAAGATGTTCGAGCTTGCCCAGGCGATTCTGATGACGCCCGCCCTCGAACTCCACGTTGACCCAGCTGTAAACAATCTCCTTTGCAAGATCGACACCTGTCGTCCGCCCTCCTAAAGCCAGAATGTTGGCGTTATTGTGCCGTCTGCTCTGGAGAGCGTCGTACACGCCGCGGCAGAGCGCGGCACGTATGCCGTTGACCTTGTTTGCGGCGATGCTCATACCGATGCCTGTTCCACAGATGAGTATGCCTCGCTGGTAGCTTCCCGCAGCAACGGAACGGGCCACGGGAAAGGCAAAATCGGGGAAGTCGCTTTTGGTTTCATCGCTTGCAACACCGAAGTCGTCCACACTGTGTCCATGATCGGCCAAGAATGTTTTCAGCTCTTCCTTGAGGTGAAAACCGGCATGATCGGCTCCAATGGCTATGTACATAGAGGTCCCTCCTCCATCGGACGTGTTGTGCATGTCATGGTTCGAGAGCTGGAACGCATCATAACAGGCAGCAGAGAGGGTTGCCCTGTGTGTTACAGGGCCCGGTCAAGCACGCTGTCGGCAACCGCATAGGGATCCGTCTGCCGTTCCGCCAGACGCTGCAGGATGTCGGGATCCTCCATTTTCCGGGTATCCCAGGCCTGCTCTACGATACGGGCCACCTCCCGGCGGAGTACCTCCTCAACCTCAAGTTCAAGGCGGGCGAAGCGGCGCCTTCTCCCCTCTTCGCTGCGGACGAGGAAGTCGTTGTGATTGTTGAGGGAGCTATAGACCTCATCTATTCCCGTACCCTTGGCCGACACCGTTTTCAGGACCGGTGGGCGCCATTGGCGCTCTCCCATGAGATCAAGCATGATGTTCACCTCGGTGACCAGCCTGTCCGCCCCATCGTGATCGGCTTTGTTGATGACGAAGAGATCGGCGATCTCCATAATGCCCGCTTTCATTGTTTGTACATCATCGCCCATTCCCGGTACCAACATCAGGCAGACGGTATCGGCGATCTTGACGATGTCAACCTCTGACTGCCCGACACCGACGGTCTCGATGATCACTACATCTTTCTGGCAGGCATCCAGGATCAGAGCGGCCTCGTAGGTGCTCCGGCTCAGTCCTCCGAGAGAGCCCCGAGTGCCCATGCTGCGGATAAATATATCCGGGTCGAGGGCATGTTGCTGCATCCGCAGCCGGTCCCCCAGGATCGCTCCTCCACTGAACGGGCTAGTCGGATCGACAGCGATAACGCCGATTTTCTTTCCCTGGGCCTTGAGTTTTTTAATGAGTTTATCAGAGAAGGTGCTCTTCCCGGCTCCCGGGCTTCCTGTGACCCCTACAATCTGGGCCGTTCCGGAGTACGGATAGATCTTTCTCATAATGGAATCAGAGAACTGGCTTTCTCCCTCTACTAGACTTATCACCTTCGCAATCGACCGGTTATCCCCCTGGAGGGCTTTGGATATCATCGTGTCCATAACGTGGCATCTCCTTTAAACAAATCATTGTCTCGTGTCTGTCCATGGGGTTCGCCTCGAATGGAGGCGAATCCCAATGTCTTATTGTACGGTACCCGTCAATATGGGCAACGCGTTCCGAACCAGAGGGACTGCCAAAGGACGCATTATTGCGGTAACCCGGCAGGCCAGAGCGGGAGCCAGTCACGGAGCGCGATACTCCCGGCATCCAGATACAGGGCAAAGAGCGAGGCATTGATGTATCCGGGAGGGAGGGCGTTTGCAGGCAGTGGGCTTGTCGCCTTCCAGACCGTGGTTGTCGCCCGTGGTATAGAGAAGGTGTCCGCGGCGAAGTACGTTTCTCCACCAGCAGCCCGGGCGATACGTGCGAGTGACGGATCCGGGGTTTCCGTCGCCCAGAGCGAAACGCGCATATTGTGATGCAGCGCCAGCGCTAAGAGGGTGTTCAACTCTTCCTTGGAAAGACGCAGAGCCCCATCAACGAGCAATTGGTCCGGGAGTCTCCCTTGCCGTGCTGTGATGCGCTGGAACACGCCCGGCAGGCCGGCACCCGGCTGGTAGAGGACGCTTTTGTCGCTTTGAGGTGTTCGTCCCGGGGCGAGGAGGCGCCACGGGGTGGAGAGTTCCCTGGACACCTTCTTGAGGGTTGTCTGGACTTCCTGTCCCAGCCAGACGGCGGAAGCCTGTGCATTCCACCGGTCAAACTCCTCCAGCAGGGGGAAACCGACTATGGCTGTCACTTGGGCCTGGAGAGGGTCCGCTGTCCGGTCAAGGTGAGGGGAAACAACGTTGAGCAGGAATTCCCTTTCGCCGGAGGGAAGCGGCCTGCCGATCCAGCAGTTGTCTCCGGGAAGATCGAAGCAGTGGAGCTGTCCGCAGTTTCCGGTTACGATACTCCAGGGAGCCTTGAGCCCTTCGACGAGCGTATGGGCGGGTTCTTCGGCGCAAAGCATGGCAATCGACCTGTTTTTCTCGGAAATGACGGCGATTCTCCCGGCTCCTGCCCAAACGAGATCCCGAGGTTGCTCAATGCGATTCCGGCGTTCGACAACCCAGGAATGTACATTGACGACATAAACCTGTTCGGAGCCGCGGTCTGCCACTGCCAACAACGAGCCCGAGGCGTCGATGGCCACCGGTTCGAAAAAGACCTCCTCTTCGGGGGTCCAGATATCTTCAATGCGTTTCTCTTTCATGTTGTACACAACAACGCGTCTGCCGCCCCAATCCGCGATCGCCAGGCGATGCCGGGAGAGCAGGACGGCATCCGACGGCCGCACCGACAGGGAAGCCAGCGGTTGCAGTGATTCCCCGTCGCTTCCCGATTGCCCGCGGTAGAGAGAGCCGTCGCGGGTAAGGAGCAGAAAGCTGTCGGTATCGACAGGGCAAACGGCGACCGGTTCCGGTACCTCGTAGACCCGTTTGGTGCTTTTTTCGTTCGGCGCTGTCTCGATGCAGATCACTCGATCACCGTGCGTATCGGGGAAATACAGCTGCCTGTGCATACGTGCGACCTTCCCCAATCCAGAGAATCGCACCATATCCCATAGTTTGAGTCTGAGAAATCTCTTGAGGGGATACTCAGTAAACGCCACCGTCTCGATGTCGCCTCGTCCTTCCAGGAGCATCTGGAGGAATCGTTGCTCCTGTTTGAAGGTCTCCACCATGCGTTTGGGTGCATCCTCGTTGCCACGCACTTCCCGATAGTGGCGGAGTGCCTGCAGGGCCTCTTCGAGGAGACCGATCTCCCGTAACACCAGAGCTTTCATAAGGTAGTAGTCGATGAGATAGGTATTCCTCTCGATTGCCTTGTCCAGTGCAACGAGCGCATGCCAGTACCTTCCTTGCGTATACGCTTGGTATCCCTGCACGAGCAGCTTTTCGGCCAGCTCTCTCTGGACCGTTGGGACCTCGGGTGTGGCGGCCTCTGACTGCGCGGTCTGCGCGGATCCGACGAAAAGAAGCAGAGATGCGAGGATGCCGGCCATACAGAGGGCGCGCCATGGGGTCTGTCTGCAAGAGATCTGGTTCCCCTGCTCTCCTGTTGTGCTATCCATGACCCATCTCCAAAGTCATCTAGTGATTGAGAATGTTGATCCCGGCAAAGGCATAGAAGGCAAAGGTGATTGAAGCGGCAAAGACGAAGCCAAGAAGCATGCGCAGATAGAACACCCAGGCCTTTCCTCCGGGCCAATCCCCTCGGTTGATGTTATTTACCATTTTTGCAAGCATAATCGCTATGCCAAAGAGAAGAAGCGCCAACAGCGCCTGAACATTTACTGCAGGCAAGGACAGTCCCCCCGTTTTCGTCGGATCCTCTGGATTCCCTGTGTACACTATACCTGACCTGGTCGAACTTTGCAGCAGAAGCCCATGCAAAAAAACAAAGAGGGGCAAACCCTCTTTGTTGATGACCATTGGCGGGAATGAAGAGCAGCGCTGACTTACCCCGCAACCATTATCTCTGATGGTCTGTCGCACTTTTGCTCCCATATCTGCCGGAGCAATGAAACAGCAACCTCCAGTGCCCGTTTGCCGTCATTGATTCCCACCAACGGTTGTCTTCCCTCCCGGACACAGGAAACAAAATGTTGCAATTCCAATTTGAGTGGTTCACATTTTGGGAATATCGGGTGTTCCTCGATCTCGACACGCCGGCCTTCGCCACCCTGTACGCAACGGTGCACCGAGACATCCTGTTTTTCGTAATCCACGGCAATGTGGCGTTCGGCTTCCATGATTTCCAGACGGCGCAACCTCTGCTTGGAAACCCTGCTCACCAGAATGTTCGCTATGGTCCCATCGGCAAAAAGGAACTGCGCCGAAGCGACATCCTCATAGGAGGACACGACGGAGTGGCCAACGGCGGTTGCCTCAAGAAGTGTGGAATCCACCAGCGAGAGAATGATATCGATATCGTGGATCATGAGATCAAGCACAACGCCGACATCGGCAACCCGGGGTGAATAGGGGCCGAACCTCCGGGATTGAAGAACCAGCGGGTGATCTGTGATCGATGCTACATGTCTGATAGCGCTGTTGAATCGTTCGATATGCCCTACTTGAAAAACCAGGTTGTTTTTTTCTGCAATACGTAAAAGTTGCTCAGCCTCTTCGACAGTCGATGTCACGGGCTTTTCCACGAGTACATGGATGTCTCGGCGAAGCGCCTTTCGGGTAACCTGATAATGCTCTCGGGTGGGGACAGCAATGCTGATCGCATCCGGTCTGGCTTCCTTGAAAAAGGTGTCGATGTCTGTATAGCTCGGAACACGAAGTGTCTCTCCGACTGTGGCGGCCTTTTCCGGGTTGGTGTCCACAACCCCGGCAAGCTCTGTTCCTAGAATCTCCGTATATACCCTGGCGTGGTGATGTCCCAGATGCCCGACTCCTATCACCCCGACGCGAACTGATTCCACCCCGATCACTCCCTGCGAGTCTGGCCTGTGTTCTACCCTTTCAGTACATTTTCCCAAAAGGCGAGGGGTTTGTGGTCATCAAGGCCGGTAATCTTTGCAAAAAGAATATTCCGGGAAACGGTGTCCCCGCCTCGATAGGAAAAGAACTGGCTGCGGTTGCATTGGGTGCAGAGGGAAACCGTCGAGATCCGTTTACTCGGAACGCCTGCATCGCGACACTGGGTTCGTAATGCACGTGCCAGATCGAAAAAGACATGTCTCCCCTTTCGGGACCACAGTTCCCCTCCCAGGTTCTGCATTCCCCGTCTGGTCCAGGGATCGTCCAGTTCTCTGGAATAACAGCAGGCTCCGATGCCGGGTCCGATCCAAACCTCGGAGGTCCGCAGAGCGGCGGGGCCAAAGCGTTGCCGGAGGGTTCCGAGGACTGAGGAAAGGACCTTCTTGACTACCCCTCTGTATCCGGCATGGACGAGCGCAATCCATCGGAAGGGGACCGCTGAGGTGACGGCGACAGGGAAACAGTCG
Organism: Synergistales bacterium; assembly: GCA_021736445.1. Lineage (NCBI taxonomy): Bacteria > Thermotogati > Synergistota > Synergistia > Synergistales > Synergistales bacterium. Next base: position 98,087 of record JAIPGA010000002.1, read on the forward strand.
GCGAATTGCAAGGTTCCCCAGACTTCCCCCGTTTGCAGGATGATGCCATCGGCACAGGGCCGCCAGGGGAGTGCCCATATCCTTTTCCCTGGAATGCATGCGGTTCCGTGACACTGCCGCGGGCTGAGAATCCAGGACATCGGGAAAGCGTTCAACCCTTCCCGTATCGCCGACTTGTCACGTTTGCCATGGCGTGTTCGGCCCAGCATAAAGAGCTCTATCTCTGAGGGGTTGTGGCTGCTCCGGTACCGGAGATTCCAGCTCCACGCACCCTCTTCGACGGTGTAGGTGGGAGTGTTCACGCAGGTTGCCGACCTTTTTCGTTGTTCCAAAGCACCTCAAGCACCTTCCCGACAAGATAGAGACTGCCGCAGACCACACCAAGCTGTCCCCTCCCCCGGATGAGATCCAGTGCGTTTTCCACGTTACCGGCAACCCGGACATGTGGCCACCCTGCATCTTCCGCTGTCCGGGCCAGTCGATCAGACGGAACGCTCCGCGCATGTTCGGGAAGGTCAGTGCAGATAACCTCCTGAGCACAGGGGCGGAGAAGCTCCAAGCCCTGTGTATACCCCTTATCCTCCATAGATGCAAAGAGGACAATGGTTTCTTTGTTCCTGTTCCAGAGATTGTTCAGCAGAGCGACCAATGCAGCGTACCCCTGCAGATTGTGTGCTCCATCAAGAAGGAGATCCGGATTGCCGTGAACCAGTTCTCCTCTCCCGTGCCATCTGGCCCCACTGAGGCCCGACTCGATTGCCGTGGGCGTGATGGCCGGGAATGTCCGGGAGAGAGAAGAGGCTGCCTCTGCGGCCAGAAGACTGTTTTCGATCTGATGTCTTCCGGGCAACGGGAGGTGCGGATGTATCATCCCATCCCCTTTCCGGTGCAAGGAAAGCTGCGATCCGCAGAGGTCTTCGTGTATCACCGTAACGTCCCAGCATGTACTGGGGATGCATCCCCGCGCATCGATCCTTTTGCATGCAGTGTCAAACTGTTCGTTCAGTTGAGGGGGAGTACCTGAAAAGAGCGCTGTGCCGGCAGGACGGAATATCGAGAACTTTTCCCAGGCCCGTTCCCTCATATCGGATCCGAGAAAACGCTGGTGGTCATCACCGATGGACGTCACGACACTCACCAATACCCGTGAAAGCAGATTGGTGGCATCGAGACGTCCGCCCATGCCTGTTTCACAGATAACGAGATCCACCTTTTCCTGCTGGAAAAGGCAAAAGGCTATCGCGGTAGCCAGTTCGAAGAAGGTCGGCGGAGCCGTTCTCAGCTGTGCGTCCTGTTCAATGCATTCCGCCACGCGCCTCTTGGCCCACCTCCACTGTCCGCTGTACAGGGGCTCCCCGTTGATCAGGATCCGCTCCGCAAGACTGCAGAGGTGAGGGCTTGTGAAGAGCCCGCAGCGCATCCCCGCATGCCGACAGATACTGTCCAGGGAGGCACATACCGAGCCCTTCCCGTTGGTGCCGGCCACATGGACAGCCGGAAACGCTCGTTGCGGATTTCCCAGGCGCAGCAACAATCTGGAGAGCCTGGACAGTCCCGGGCGCATACCAGGTGTGGCCAGGCTCTCCAGCTCCTTCTCCAGTTCGATAAAGGCATACCGCTCCTCTGTACTCATTACTCCCGCCATAGGTCCAGACACTACACGGAGCGGAGGGTCTCCAGCGTTGCCTCGAGCTGGGCCCGACGCTTTGCGTAGTCCTCCCGTCGTGCCCGTTCCTTCTCCACGATTTCGGCGGGCGCATTGTCCAAAAATTGCTGGTTGGCCAGCTTTGTGTCGCACCGTGTGATATTCGCGGCGGCCTTCCCAAGCTCCTCTTCAAGTCGTTCTATCTCTTTGGCGATATCGATAAGGTCACCCACCGGGAGATAGATGGTGGCATCAGGGAGAATCTCGGCCAGGGATCCGGCAGGGCGTTCGGTTGTGTGGCTGCACAGTACCTTCTCCACCCCCGAGAGCAGAGAAAGCTGATCCTCAACCTCTTCCACGAGCCGTTGTCTGCTGTCATCCATTGCTGTCAGATGTACCGTGCCGACCTTCTGCTTAGGAGAGAGGTTCGCGATAGCCCGAAGATTGCGGATCGTCCGTACCACTTGCATGAAGAAATGGAAGGCCTCCTCCGCTGTTTCGTCACGATAGCCGGATGACGACGGCCAGGGCTCCTGCTCTATCGAGTTGTCGCCAAACCGGAAGGCATGCCACAACTCTTCGGTAACAAAGGGAATAAAGGGGTGCTGCAGGAGCAGTATCGTTCGCATAACATGGCTGAGAATGCCCTGCGCTACGAGCTTCCGTTCGTTTCCTTCATGCCCTCTCAGGGTGGGCTTGATCAGTTCGAGGTACCAATCGCAGAGCTCCGCCCAGACGAAATCGTAGAGCTTTCTGGCGGCTTCGCCGAAGTAGTATCCTTCCAGTGCCTCTGTCACTTCCGTCACCGTATTGTCAAGACGGGAGAGTATCCAGTAGTCGCAGAGACGCATTTCTTCCTTGTGATGTGCTGCAATATCCGCAACCGCCGTTGTTTCTCCTCCATGCATGAGTGCAAAGCGGCCGGCGTTCCACAGCTTGTTCAGGTAGTGACGGTATGTAGTGATCTTCTCTTCGCTGAGAATGATGTCTCGACCTTGCACGGTCAGAGCACAGAGTGTGAAGCGCAGGGCATCGGCTCCGTGGATGTTGATGATCTCAAGGGGGTCGATGACATTGCCCTTGGACTTGCTCATCTTTTGCCCCTGGGCGTCCCGTACGAGTGCGTGGATGTAGACATCGCGGAAGGGGATCTCGTCCATGCATTCCAGCCCCATCATGATCATTCTGGAGACCCAGAAAAAGATGATGTCGAATCCGGTGACCAATAGCCCCGTGGGATAAAAGGTCTCAAGATCCCGGGTGTTCTCCGGCCACCCAAGCGTCGAGAAGGGCCAGAGAGCACTGCTGAACCACGTATCGAGGACATCGCTTTCCTGTTCGATGTGTACGCTGCCGCAGGCCTCACAGACATCGGGATCGGTTTCGGCAACAGTCACATGTCCGCAGTCCGCACAGGTCCAGGCGGGAATACGATGGCCCCACCACAGCTGTCTGGAGATACACCAGTCCCGGATGTTCTCCATCCACTGGTAGTAGGTCCGCACCCACTGTTCGGGGATCCACTGGATCTGTCCTTCGCGGACAGCCTGAACGCCGCGCTCCGCCAATGGTTTGGCCTGTACGAACCACTGCTCCGACAGGTAGGGTTCGACGACAGTATTGCATCGGTAGCAGTGTCCGACGGCGTGATGATGGGGTTCCTGCTTGACGAGCCGGCCGGTCTGTCCCAGATGCTGCACCATTTGCTCCCGGGCAGCGAAACGATCCAGGCCCTGCAGTGTGCCGGCCTGCTCGTTCATGATACCGGCTTCGTCGATCACCTGTACCGAGAGAAGGCCGTGGCGCTGTCCCACCAGGAAATCATTGGGGTCGTGGGCCGGGGTGATCTTGACAAAACCTGTACCAAACTCCGGATCCACCATGTCATCCTCGATAATGGGGATCTCTCTCCCATTCATGGGCACCCGGACCGATTTTCCGATATGGTGTCTGTTGCGTTCGTCACGGGGGTGCACGGCGATGGCGACGTCACCGAGAATGGTTTCCGGACGGGTGGTGGCTATCTCGATGGAGCCCTCTCCATCTACAAAGGGGTACCGAACCCAGTAGAGTTTTCCCTCTACTTCCGTGTGCTCCACCTCGAGATCCGAAAGAGCGGTGTGGCAACGAGGACACCAGTTGATGATGTACTCGCCCTTGTAGATAAGACCCTTCTTGTAGAGCTGCACAAAGACCTCGCGGACGGCACGTGAGAGCCCTTCGTCCATGGTGAACCGCTCACGGGACCAGTCGCAGGATGCCCCCAGTTTTTTCAGCTGATTGATAATCTTGTTTCCGTAGGTCTCTTTCCACTCCCAGACCTGGTTGACGAATTCTTCCCGCCCCAGCTCGTGGATATCGATGCCTTCGCCGGCGAGATTGCGTTCCACAACATTCTGTGTTGCTATGCCGGCATGGTCGGTGCCCGGCACCCAGAGAACGTTATACCCTTGCATACGTTTCCATCTGCAAATGACATCCTGCAGTGTGTTGTTCAGAGCGTGTCCCATATGGAGGGAACCAGTTACATTTGGAGGTGGAATCACAATACTGAAGGGCTCTCCGCCTGCATCAACATCACCAGTGAAAAGCTCCTTTTCCAACCACCATGCATACCATTTATTTTCTAAGTTTTCAGGTTGATAACTTGATGCCAGTTCTGTCATCCTGCGTTCCCCCCGTACTGTTTAGAAAGGCTCAGGCTCACTCTGTGTTCTACTGGTGTGCCGGTGTATTCTCTGTGGCGAATTCCTCGAGCAGACTGCGGAGTTCATCTATCCCCAAACCTTTGGCGGCTCCGGTTATCGGAGGTTTTGTCAGCGACTGTATTCCTCCGGAAAGATAGCTCTCAAAGAGTCCCTTCCGTCTTCCGCGGGCGATCTTGTCGGCCTTTGTGAACACCACCTGGCAGGGCAGTCGATTCTCGCGGACCCAGTTCTGCAGCTGTCTGTCGTTGGCAAGCAGACCGTGCCGAAAATCCACAAGCTGCAAAAGCAGAGCCTGGTCACGACGCTGCAGAAAGTACTGTTCGATCATGGTCCCCCATTGAGATCGTTCTCCAAAGCCACGTTTCGCGTATCCATATCCAGGCAGATCGACGAGAAAAAAGGGGGAGTCGGTTTGGATCCTGTAGAAATTGAGACTCCTTGTCTTTCCCGGGCTTTTGCTTACCCTGGCCAGAGAACGTCCGAAGAGCGCATTCAGCAACGTGGATTTCCCCACGTTCGATCTCCCGGCGATGGCGATTTCCGGTAAGGTGCAGGCCGGTATTGCTTTCAGTTCAAAACATGTCTTGTGCAGGGTCACATTCCATGCGGTCATGCGGCTTGCTCCTCTACCTGTAGTAAGAGTTCGATCAGGTGGCTTATGTGTTCCAGATAGATGAATTCGACTCCTTTCCGGATCCAGGCCGGGAACTGTTCGATGTCAACCCTGTTGTCGGCCGGCAGGGCCACTCGCTGGATTCCGTACCGTTTGGCGGCAAGCACCTTCTCTCTCGTTCCTCCTACGGGCAGCACATTGCCCCTGAGAGAGATTTCCCCGGTCATGGCGACATCAGGCCGGACCGTTTTCCCGGACAGGGCTGAGAGCATGGCTATGGTCATGGTGATGCCGGCAGAGGGGCCGTCCTTGGGGATTGCGCCTTCCGGAACGTGGACATGGATGTCGTGGTTGTCTATCTGTTCTTCCTGCAAGCCCAGTGCCGATGCATTGGCCTTGATGTAGCCAAGCCCCGTCTTCGCCGACTCTTTCATGATAGCGCCGAGGTTTCCGGTGAGCGTGATTTCGCCCTTTCCTTTCATTGTGACGGCCTCGATAACGAGGACATCCCCACCGGTTTCTGTCCATGCCAGCCCCACGCCGGTGCCCCGGGTGGGTTGTTCGGGGAGCCTGGTATCTTTCCGCTTGGGCGGTCCCAGCAGGTTGGGGAGCTGCTGTTTCGTCACCCGGATCGGTCCATTCCGCTCCTGTCCTTTTTCCTGTTCGTCCACAAGCTTTCGGGCGGTCTTGCGGGTGATCTTCGCCAGCTGACGCTCCAGATTCCGTACCCCGGCTTCGCGGGTGTATTCCCCGATGATCTTTTGGATGACGCCATCGGAAATGGAGATCTCCTCTTCAGAAAGCCCGTTTTCCAGGGTTACCTTGTGCAGAAGATGTTCCTTGGCGATGTGCATCTTTTCTTCCGCCACGTACCCGGGGATATGGAGCGTTTCCATCCTGTCCAGGAGCGGCTTGGGAATAGTGTGCGAGACGTTGGCGGTTGTCAAAAAGAGAACGCGACTCAGGTTGAAGGGTACTTCAAGAAAATGATCGGTGAACTGATGGTTCTGTTCAGGGTCGAGAACCTCCAGAAGCGCTGCCGACGGATCTCCCCTGAAATCGACACCGAGTTTGTCGACTTCGTCAAGCAGCATGACGGGATTTCTGGTCCCGGCGTTCCGTATCTTTTGTATGATTCGACCAGGCAATGCGCCCACGTAGGTTCTTCGGTGCCCTCTGATCTCAGCTTCATCACGGATGCCGCCCAGCGACATG
>JAIPGA010000003.1 GCA_021736445.1 Synergistales bacterium
CCTTCGGTGACCAGTTCGTCGCTCAACACCCGTCCCTCGTCGTCGAGAGGGGTGTTGGCACGTCCTACGTAGAACTCGTCTTCCTCGTCGGCCGAGAGATAGGTCACCTCGTCGGTCACCACGCCCTCCTCGACCCGGCGTTTGGGTGTCACCAGGAAGCCGTACTCGTTGATCCGGGCGTAGGTGGCCAGCGAGGTCACCAGCCCGATGTTGGGCCCTTCGGGGGTCTCGATGGGGCAGACCCTGCCGTAGTGGGTGTAGTGGACGTCACGGGCCTCGAAACCGGCGCGTTCGCGGCTGAGGCCTCCCGGTCCCAGAGCGGAGAGACGCCGTCGGTGGGTGAGCTCCGAGAGGGGGTTGGTCTGGTCCATGAACTGCGAGAGCTGGCCGGAACCGAAGAACTCCCGCAGCGAAGCGGAGATGGGCCGGATGTTGACCAGCTCCCTGCCGGTGGCGCTGGAGAGATCCGGGATGGTGGTCATCCGCTCCTTGGCGATACGCTCCATACGGAGCAGTCCGATGCGGACCTGGTTCTGGAGCAGCTCGCCGACGGCGCGCACCCGGCGGTTGCCCAGGTGGTCGATGTCGTTGGTCTGCCCCTCGCCGTTGCGCAGGTCGATGAGACCCTTGATGATCTCCACGACATCCTCCACCGTCAGCAGCCGTCTGGACTCCGGAATGGCGAGACCCAGCCGCTTGTTGGCCTTGTAGCGCCCCACGCGGCCGAGGTTGTAGCGCCGGGAGTCGAAAAAGAGGCTGTTGACATACTCGCGGGCCTGCTCCATCCGTGCGGGCTCGTTGGGACGCAACCGACGGAAGAGTTCCAGAATGGCGGCGTCGGCGCTCCTGGTGTTGTCCCGCTCGAAGGTGGCCGCCAGGGAGCTGTCGACGTTCCAGATGTGGACCCTGGTGCGTCCCAGGTTCCACAGCTCCTCCAGATGCTCCTTGGTGAGGCGGTCGTTCTTTTTGATCACCTCGTCGCCGGCATCGTTCACGATAGGCTCGGCGATGAGCCGCCCCCGCACCTCCTCCTCGATGAGCTCCACCTCTTCGGCGTAGCCGCCGAAGAGGTGGAGAATCTCATCCTCCTCGGCGATCCCGAAGGCCTTGAGGAGCATGGTGACGGGGATCTTCTTTCTGTTGTCTATATTGACGGAGAGCACGTCGCCGGGAGTGAGGTCGAACTCCAGCCAGGCGCCGCGGTCGGGGATCACCTTGGCCGTAAAGGTCTCCTGCCCCGGCACGCCGTCGCCGCCGCTGAAATACACGCCGGCGGAGCGGGCCAGCTGGTTGACCACCACCCGTTCCGTTCCGTTGACGATGAAGGTTCCGTTTTCCGTCATCACCGGGAAATCGCCGAGGAAGATCTCCTCTTCCTTGATCTCCCCGTTTTTTCTGTTGACCAGTCTGATGGTTCCCCGGACAGGGCGGGACCAGGTCAAATCGCGCTGCCGCCCCTCTTCCTCGGAGATATTGGGGGGGCCGACATAGTAGCGGACGAATTCGAGAGCGAAGGAGCCGTCGTAACTTTCGATGGGAAAGATCTCTTCGAAGAGCTCCTGCAATCCTACGTGGCGCCGGTTGTCAGGGTCTTCCTCGGATTGGAAAAAGGTTTGGTACGAGTTCCGCTGAACCTCGATCAGGTCCGGCAGATCCACAAGGTCCCGGGTGCGCCCGAATGTGTAGCGCTCCCGCCTCACGTCCGTGGGGGCGACTTGCCTCATGGGAGCTACGACCTCCCTGTTAGTAGAGTTAAAATCGTTGCGGGACAGATGTGACGAGCGTGCATCATAGCAAAAGGGCCTCTCCGTGTCAATACACACGGATGGCCCTTCCGTTATCAGTCTTTCTATGGTGTCGGGAGGGGGACTTGAACCCCCACGGTCTTGCGACCACTAGATCCTGAATCTAGCGCGTCTACCAATTCCGCCACCCCGACATCTCTCATGACGGCGAAGATTGTAGCAATATACGGCGGCTTTGGCAAGTACCCCGACGCATTTCGGTGTTTCAGGAACCGCTGCGGACGGTCGCAGCCATCGGCGGTCACCTGCCTCCGGCGGCCCTGGAAAGACGGTCCCGCAAGGCTCTGCCTATGCCTTCCTCCCCGGGCCACTGGGCGACGATACGGGTCACACCGCTCCGTTCCAGTCGCCGCAGGGCCTGGAAGAACGACGCGGCATACTGCTCCGGCGTGGCGAAACGGATCTCTTCGGCGCACGGGAAGGGAGGAGGGGCTATCCCCATGTAGGCGAGGGCCTCCCCCCTTTCGAACCGATCGGCAAGGCGCCGGCTCTCCTCCTCCGTGCCGTCCCAGAGCAGCAGGGGGATCCGGGGGGCGTAGTGGCGGTACCGGGTGCCGGGGGAACGGTGTCTGTCCCCCGAGCCGCCTGCATCCACAGGACCCGAGAGTTCCTCGATCTCCTCCACGGGAAGCCCGCCGGGGCGGAGCAGCACAAGCCGCTCCCCCGTGGCGTCGATGACGGTGGACTCCAGGCCGAGACTGGTGCTCCCGCCGTCTACCACGATATCCACCCTGTGGTCGAGATCCTCCAGAACGTCGGCGGCGCAGGTTGGGCTCGGCCGGCCGCTGGAGTTGGCGCTGGGGGCGGCGACGGGACAGCCCGCGGCGGAGAGCAGGGCGAAGGCCACGGGATGGGCCGGGATCCGCACGCCTACGGTACCGAGGCCGGCGGTGACCTCCCCGGGCACATCCGGCGATGCGGGAAGCACGAGCGTCAGCGGCCCGGGGGCGAACCGCCGGAAGAGCCCTTCGGCCCGGGCGTCCACCCTGGCGATACGGTGCGCTTCGCTGTAGTCGGCGAGATGCACGATCAGGGGGTTGTCGACGGGGCGGCCCTTGGCGGCGAAGATGGCCCGCACCGCCCCGGCATCCAGGGCATCGGCGCCAAGGCCGTAGACCGTCTCGGTGGGGAAGGCCACCAGTCCTCCCCGGCGGAGGGTCTCCGCCGCCGGGGCCAGCCGCTCCGTCTCGGGGAGCAGGGGGTCCACCCTGATGGTGCGGGTCATGGGATGTAGCCTCCGTCACGGAACCGCCGCATGGTATCCCGCCGGAAGGCCGGGAAGCCCCCCTCCAGGATGGAGGCACGCATAGCCTCCATGAGTCGCTGGAAGAAGGTGAGGTTGTGGATCGTCCCCAGCCGCGCCGCCAGGATCTCGCCGGCCTTGTAGAGATGCCGCAGGTAGGCCCGGCTGAAGTTGCGGCAGCAGTAGCATCCGCACTGGGGATCCAGGGGGGAGAAATCCCTGGCGTAGGCGCTGTTGCGGAGGTTCTTCCGTCCCTCCCAGGTGAAGAGTGTCGAGGTCCGGGCGTTGCGGGTAGGCAGCACGCAGTCGAACATGTCGATCCCTCTGGCCACCCCCTCCACCAGGTTGGGGGGGTAGCCCACCCCCATCAGGTACCGGGGCTTCCCTGCGGGCAGCTCGGGAACCACGGCATCCAGCGTCTCGTACATCTCGTCGTGGGACTCCCCCACGGAGAGACCGCCCACGGCGAAGCCCGGGAAGGGCAGCCGCACCAGCTCCCTGGCGCACTGACGCCGCAGCTCCGGATAGACCGAGCCCTGGACGATGCCGAAGAGCTGCTGGTCCTCTCTATGGTGGGCCTCCAGACAGCGTTCCGCCCAGCGGATGGTGCGGGTGACGCCGGTTTGGGCCTCCTCCTCCGCGGCGGGATAGGCCACGCACTCGTCGAAACACATGGCGATATCGCTGCCCAGCCTCTGCTGGATCTCCATGGAACGCTCCGGCGAAAAGAACAGCTCGCTCCCGTCGAGATGGGACCGGAAGAGCGCGCCCCGGTCGTCCAGTTTGCGCAGATCGGCCAGCGAGAAGACCTGGAAACCGCCGCTGTCGGTGAGCACGGGGCGGTTCCAGCCCATGAAGGACTGGATCCCTCCGGCGTCGCCGACCACCTCCTCGCCGGGCCGGAGGGAGAGATGATAGGTGTTGCCGAGGATCATCTCCGCTCCGATCTCGGTGAGCTCGTCGGGCCCAGCAGCCTTGACGGCGGCCTGGGTGCCCACCGGCATGAAGGCCGGGGTGCGCACCGTACCATGGGCCGTCTCCAGCCACCCCGCCCTGGCCCCGGTCACCGGGCACTGCGCCTCCAGGGTGAAACGGCTCTGCTCCCGGGGCTTCACGGGGAATCCTCCCGGGTGTTCCAATGGAAGAGCGCCTCGGCGTTGGTCGCGACGATTCGGGCTATCTCGTCGACCGAGCTGCCCCGGGCCGACGCGGCGGCGCTGTAGACAAACCGGACCAGCGCCGGTTCGTTCCGGCGGCCCCGTCTGGGCTCCGGCGCGAGGAAGGGGGCGTCGGTCTCGCAGAGGATTCGGTCGTCGGGCACACGGGCGGCCACATCCCTGAGGGTGGTGCTCTTCTTGAAGGTCAGCACCCCGGCGAAGGAGATGTACCAGCCCAGGTCCAGGGCCGCTCTGGCATGCTCCCACTGGCCGGTGAAACAGTGGACGATCCCGGCGATCCCGTCGGCCCCTTCGCTGCGCATGATCTCCAGGGCATCGTCGTAGGCATCCCGGACATGCACCACCAGGGGCTTCCCCACGGCCCTGGCCCAGTGGATGTGTTCGGCGAAACTGCGTTTCTGCTGCTCTCTGGGGGAATGGTCGTAGTAGTAGTCGAGCCCTGTTTCGCCCAGGGCCACCACACGCGGGGCCTCTGCCAGTTCCCTGAGAGACCGGGGAAGTCCCTCCGAAACGGTGGAGGCCTCGTGGGGATGGACCCCCACGGCGGCGTAGACGCCGTGGGATGCGCACTCCCCGGCGAGCCGAACGGCTTCGCTGCTGGATTCCTCCCGGGTGCCCACGGTCAGCATACGGACAATCCCGCGCTCGCGGGCCCCCTCCAGGACATCGGCCAGATCGTCGGCGAACTGGGGCATCGTCAGATGGCAGTGTGTGTCCACAAATGTTGGTTGCGGCATGAGCGGTTCCTCCCTTCTCGCCGGAGCGCGGGCTCCCGGTGCTAGTGCACCCTGGAGCCCAGGGTGATGTCGCTGTCCACGGTGAGCAGCGAGAGCCCCTTGCCGTCGGGGGTCTCCGCCGCGCAGAGCATGCCGTTGCTGGTCACGCCCCGCAGTTTGGCGGGCTTGAGATTGCAGACCACCACAATCTTTTTGCCGATCAGCTCCTCGGCGGTGAAGTGCTCCCGGATGCCCGAGACGATGGTCCGCTCCTCGTAGCCCAGGTCGGCGGTGATCCTGAAGAGCTTGTCGGCCCCTTTCACCGGCTCGGCGGCGGTGATCACGGCAACCCGGAGTTCCACCCGGGCGAAATCGTCGATGGCGATGGTCTCCTCGTGGTCGCCGGGGTCCACGGGTTTGCCCTTTTTCATGTCCCGTTCCAGTTTGCGCTCGCTCCACTCCTTCATGTCGATCCGCGGGAAGAGCACGCCTCCTTTGTGCACCCTGGTGCCTTCCGGCATGCCGCCCCAGGGCGAATCGGCGAGCCCCGTTTCGTCAGGGGTGCCCGGGAGGCCGAGCTGCTCCCACATGCTCTTCGCGGTATCGGGGAGGAAGGGGGCGATGAGGATCGCTGTCGTACGGAGGACCTGACAGAGGCTGTTGAGCACCGTCGCCAGCCGCTCCCGCTCCTGTTCTCTGCCAAGCTTCCAGGGCATGGTCTCGTCGATATACTTGTTGCCCCGGCGGACCAGCGTCCAGATGGAACGCAGCGCTTCGTCGAAGCCGCAGCGCTGCATCGCCTCGTCAACGGCGGCGACGGTATCGCCGGCCAGGGCCTGCAGCTCCCTGTCCAGATCGTTGCACGGCCCGGGTGCGGGGAGTGTGCCGTCGCAGAACTTCTCCAGCATCTGGAGCGACCGATTGAGCAGGTTGCCCAGGTCGTTGGCAAGATCCGCGTTGATCCGCTGCACCAGGGCCTCCTCGGAGAAGTCGCCGTCCAGGCCGAAGGTCACCTCCCTGAGGAGGAAGTAGCGGAAGGCGTCCCGGCCGTAGAGCTCTACCATCTCGAAGGGATCCACCACGTTCCCCAGCGATTTGGACATCTTCCGTCCCTCTACGGTCCACCAGCCGTGGGCGAAGACGAGGCTGGGCGGCTCCAGGCCGAGGGCGAGCAGCATGGAGGGCCAGATGATACAGTGGAAGCGCGTGATGTCCTTGCCCACCAGGTGGGTGACGGCGGGCCAGAAGGTACGCACCTTCTCCTCGTCCCGGGGGTACCCGCAGGCGCTGAGGTAGTTGATCAGTGCGTCGAACCAGACGTAGACCACATGCTTCTCGTCGTCGGGGACGGGGATGCCCCAGTCCAGGGTGGTCCGGGAGACGGACTGGTCCTTCAGACCCTGACGGAGGAAGGAGACGATCTCGTTGTAGCGCCCCCTGGGACGGATGGCCCCGGGGTGCTCCTCGTAGTACTCCAGCAGCGGCCGGGCGTACCTGGAGCTTCTGAAGAAGTAGCTCTCCTCGGTCATCCACTCCAGCGGCCGGCCGCAGTCGGGGCAGGTGCGGTCTTCGGCGATCTGCGCCTCCGGCACGTAGGACTCGCAGGGTACGCAGTACCAGCCCTCGTAGGTGCCTTTGTAGATGTCGCCCTGGGCCGAGAGCTGCCTGAAGATGTGCCGCACCACCTCTTCGTGGCGGTTCTCGGTGGTGCGGATGAAGTCGTCGTTGCTGATACCCAGAGTCTTCCAGAGCTCCCGGAAGTTGGTGACCGTCCGGTCGGCGAGCTGCTGGGCCGTGATGCCCTGCTGTTCGGCGGTCCGCTGGATCTTCTGCCCGTGCTCGTCGGTACCGGTGACAAAGAGCACCCTGTCGCCCCGCAGACGGTGGTAGCGGGCCAGCACGTCGGCGGCGATGGTGGTGTAGGCGTGCCCGATATGCGGCACATCGTTGACATAATAGATCGGCGTGGTGACGTAGAATGCCTTCTCACTCATGGTGAACCCCTCCTCGTAGGTTAGCTGCGTTCTCCTCTATTCCGACTGCCCCAGTAGAAAGTCTTTGACGCTGTTTCTGGCCGCCCCGCACTGTTCGGCAACCACGGCGGCGATATCGCGGTCCGAGAGGCCCCGGTCATGCAGGGCGGCGGCCAGCGCCCGCCAGTCGCCTTTGCTCTGCCGGCTCTCCCCGCAGCCATCCACCACCAGGACGAGCTCTCCTTTCAGCCGGCCTCCGGCTGCGGTCTCCTCCAGCTCCGAAAGGGGGCCCCGGTGCACCGCCTGGTGGATCTTGGAGATCTCCCTGACCACGGCGGCCCGGCGATCCCCCAGGACCCGGCGGATGTCGGCAAGATGGCGCTCCGCCTTGTGGGGCGAGAGATAGAAGACCACCGTGCCGGGAACCTCGGCGATCCCCTGCAACGCCCGGCGGAACTGGCCGCTCTTTTCCGGCGGGAACCCGAAGAAGAGAAAGGGAGCGGTGGGAAACCCCGAGAGCACCAGGGCGGGGATCACCGCATCGGGTCCGGGAAGCACATCCACCGGAATCCCTTCGTCCCGCGCCGCCTGGAGCAGATAGCCCCCCGGATCGGAGAGGACGGGCATCCCGGCATCGGAGACCAGCGCCACCAGCTCGTCTCTGTGGAGGCGTTCCACCAGCTGGATTGTCCGCCGCCGCTCGTTGTGTTCGTGGCAGGAACACAGCGGCGTGGAGATCCCGTGGAAGCGCAGCAGCTTGGCTGTCCGCCTGGTGTCCTCGCAGGCGATGACGTCGGCTTCCTTCAGGACGCGCAGAGCCCGAAGCGTGATGTCTTCCATGTTGCCGATAGGTGTGGGAACGACGGTCAGAGGCAGGGCAATCCACTCCTGGTGTAGGCCTCCAGAAAGGCACCGCTCTCCCTGCCGTCGCTCCCGCGCACAAAGAGCGGCGGGAAGACCTTCAGTCCCGGACGCCCGTCCCGGACAGCCTTGAGCAACACGGTCTTCGCCTCCTTCGAGGGATCGGGGTGGACACACCGAAGGCCCTTGGGTTCCATGTTCCGCCCGGACAGCTCGCCGAGGAGCGTCACCAGACGGGGTGCTCGAAACACAATATAGATCCTTCCCCGGGACCGCAACAGATAGTGTGCGGCCTCGGCCACATCGCGCATTGTACAGCAGAGCTCGTGGTTGGCCACCGCCTCCTCCGGTGTCGGGCTGGGGCGGCCGCCGGAGGTGGTGCCGTAGGGCGGGTTCACGGCCAGCACATCGAAGCCCCCCGGGGGGAAGAGCCGCCGGTGTTCCCGCAGGTCGCCCTCCCGCACGGCGATCCGGTGGCCCAGCCCGTTGCGTTCGGCGTTGCCCCTGGCCATGGCGGCAAGCTCCGGCTGGATCTCCAGCCCCTCGACCGATGCATTCGGGCAACGCCAGGCGGTGAGCAGCGCCACCGCTCCGTGGGCGCAGCCGAGGTCCAGAAAGCGCTCCCCGGCTTTGACCTTCAGGGCCGCCGCAAGCAGGACGGTGTCCAGGTTGACGCGGGGCCCCCTGTGGGGCTGGCGGATGGTCAGCGAGCCGTAGAGCAGGTCATCCTCGGTATAGCCCTGCGGCTGCGCGCCCCCCGGGGATCCGTTGTGCCCCGTCGCCATGCCCGGGGTCTCCTCCGCTCCGGCAGAAGGGTTCATTCCCAGTCCTCGAGACGGACGCCCACGACTTGCGAGAGCCCCGGTTCCCTCATGGTTACCCCGTAGAGCAGGTCGGCCTGTTCCATGGTGTACCTCCGATGGGTCATCACCAGCAGCTGGATCCTTGCGGCGTACTCCCTGGCCAGATCGGCGAAGCGCCTGAGGTTCACCTCGTCCAGCGCCGCGTCCACCTCGTCCAGTACGGCGAGGGGCACCTGGGCGATCTCCATGGCGGCGAAGAGGAGGGAGATGGCCGTCAGCGACTGCTCGCCCCCCGAAAGCTGTCCGATGTGCTGGGGTTTCTTCCCGGGCGGCCGGGCGATCACCTCCACGCCGGCATCCCACAGTGTGGCGTCGCCGGTGAGCCGCAGATAGGCCTCCCCACCGCCGAAGAGGCGGCCGAAGAGGCTGTCGAAACGGTTGTTGATGCCCTCCATGGCGGCGGAAAAGAGCTCGCCGGCCTGGTGGTCGGTATGGCTGATGAATCCCTGGAGCTCCTCCCGCCCCTGCTGCAGATCGGCAAGCTGTGCGTCCAGATAGGAGAGGCGCTCTTCCAGTGATGCGTCCTCGGAGAGCACCCCGAGGTCGTAGGCGCCCAGTGCGCGCTGCTCCCGTTCCAGGGCGCGCATGGAGGAACGCAGGCTCCGCGCACCGGCGTCCGCCCTGATCGTTCCGGGGCCGGGATAGGGGAAGCGTTCTTCCCAGCTGTCGACCAGCTCTTCCCGCTCCCTTCGGAGCGCACTACGGGACATCTCCGCCTGTTCGATTCGGTGCCGGAGTGCCTGCAGCCGCTTGCGGGCCGCTTCAAGGCGCGCCTCCTTCCGCCGGGCTTCGCGCCGCAGCGCCGCGTCCTCCGAGGAAAGACGGCGCAGTTCTCCATCGCGGCTGCCCAGTTGCTCCCAGCTTGTGAGGTACTCCCGGCCGATCCGGCGGAGTTCGCCGAGGTGCGACTCCCGTTCGTCTTCAATCCGCCTGTGCTCACCTTCGAGGTTCTCCAGGGCATCCCGGGCCTCCCGCGCTTCTCTCCGCAACCGCTCCAGGAGTGCCCGCGCGGCGTCGACCCGTTCGACGGCAAGCTTCTCTTCCTGCCTGGCCGACGCGAGGCGGCCTTCCAGATCGGTGGGGACAGCCGCCCGCGGCGAGCCCAGGGAGGCGATCCGTTGGTCCACCTCGGCTTTCTCCCCGAGCAGAGCCATAAGCTCCCGACCGCTCCGGGAGAGGCCCTGCTGCAGCTCCTCGGACTCCTTCCGGATGCCCTCGAGCCGCCGCTCGCTCTCGGAACAGGCCTCCTCGGCGCGTCGTTTCGCCTCCTGCGCCTCCTTCAGGGCGGTCTCGGCCGCAGTCGCGGCCCCGGCAGCGCGCTCCTCCTCGCGTTCTGCCGCCTCGAAGGCTTCCCGGCGGTTCTCCGTCTGCGCCTGCAGCTCCGCCACCCTGCGCTTCGCCTCGTCGATCCGGCGCTTCTGTTCGATGGCACCGGTTTTCTTCCGCTGTCTTCCGCCGCTGATGGTGCCTCCGGGCAGAAAGACATCGCCCTCCAGGGTCACCAGAGGAAAGCGCGCACCCTGCCGCACCGCCTGCCGGCCGTCGCGGTCGGATTCCACGATCAGGAGATCGCCGAGAAGGTGCTCCACACAGGGTTTCCAGGCCTTCTCGATCTCCACGAGATCCACCGCCCACCCCACCGCAGCGAGGTCTCCCTGGCGGAATCCCCGCTGCGGGGAACGGGGCCGGGCGCGTTCCAGGGGAAGGAAGGTGGCCCTCCCCACGGCGGCGCGTTTGAGGTGGTCCAGACAGCGGCTGGTTTCATCCATGGTCTCCGTAAAGAGCCAGTACTGGCGCCCGCCGAGGAAGGCCTCCAGGGCGGGAACCAGCTCGCGTCCGCAGCTGAAGGTCTCCGCAGCCGGAACGGGGCCGACATCGATCCGGCCGAGCTTGGCCGCGGAAAGCAGATGCTGCACCGGTTTCGGATATCGGGACGTGACGGCCTCATCCTCCAGGGATTCCAGGGCGGCGCGCTCCCGGGCCAGATCACGCTGAGCACGCTGGTACCGGGCTCCCTCCTCCTTGCAGTGTTCGCCCAGCTCGCGAAGCCGCTGTCTGGCCTCCCGCAGGCAACGCTCCCGTTCCGCCAGCGTTTCGGCCAGACCGTCGTCCCCTTTGCGGTGCGATCCCAGCTCCGCCTCCTCGGCCTTCCGGCGCTTTCCCGTCTCCGCGTACTGCGATCCAAGGGCGGACAGCCGCCCACGGAGACGGCCCTCCCGGTCCTCCAGCCCGCCGCGGCGCTCCCGGAGCGTGGAGAGAAGCTGCCGGGCCTTCCTGGCCTCGGCGCCCTTTCTGGTCCACTCCTCTTCCAGGGCGACGCGGTGTTCCCGGAGCTCCTCCGCCCGGGCCTCCAGCTCGCTGTAGTGGGATTCCTTCGCCTTCAGTTCCTTTTCCAGCGGTCCGATCCGTTCCCGCATCTCCCCACTGCGCCGCGACAGTTCCTGAAGGCGCCGGCGGTGCTCCTTGACCGCCACGGCCGACGTGAATCCCTTCCGAAGGAGGGCGTCGCAGCGGTCCCGAGCGGATCGCTTTTCTCCCCCGCAGTGTTTCAGCTGCTCCTCCAGCCGCTGCCTCCGCTCCTCCAGGGGGGCGACGCCCCGCTTCCACCCCGCTGCCAGGAATCGGGCACGTTCCTCCAGGCTGCGGTCAGCGGTCAGCTCCCCCTCACGCTGCGCAAGCTCCGCGTCGATCTCCTCCACCCGCGTCCAGTAGTGGTCGCGGCGGAGGATGTCGAGCCGATCTTCGATGGCCTTGGCCTCGGTGGCCTCGGCGACCCTGGGGGCGATCTCCTCCCTCCTTGTCTGGAGCTCGGCACGGAGGGTCCTGATGCGGCGCAGCTCCTCTTCCACCTCGGAGAGCTTGTCCACGGCGCCGGAACGCTTCCTGCGGTAGGCGTCGATGCCGAAGAGGGTCTCCAGGTGCTCCCGCCGCTGGGCGGGGCGGAGCCGGATCATCTCCGCCACCTCGCCCTGGCCGATGAAGGCAAAGCGGTCGCCCTCGAGGTTCCACTCCTGCTTCCGGCGATCCAGATCCTGGAGACGGGCCCGCCTGCCGTCGACGGTCACCTGACTGGTTCCGTCGGGCGACACCGTCCGCTTGACGGCTGTCACCCGTCCCTCCTGCTCGAGCTGGAGGGACGCCGAGGCCTCCCTGGCCCCGGGGAGGGAGAGGCTTCCCTGGAAGACCAGTTCGTTCTGCCTGACGATCCGCAGCCGTCCGGCGTGGTTGTCGCCCAGCACCCAGCGCAGGGCGTCGAGGAGATTGCTCTTGCCGCTTCCGTTGGGACCCACCACGGCTGTAAACCCCGGGCTGACCGGCAATTCGTGGCGGCCGCCGAAGCTTTTGAAACCGTCAAGACATATCTGTCGAATGTACAACAGGTGGTGCCTCTTTCTGCAGTAGTTTCTCCACTTCGTGGCTGATCTGGGTGTGCTTGCCCTGATCGTGCAGCCGGAACTTGTCCCAGGCGAACTCCGGCACCTCAACGAGGAAGAGCTTGCGTTCCAGCTCCTCCTCCCAGCTATCGTGGTAGTTCTCGGCGATGTGGCGTGCGATGTCGGGGTGCAGCTCCAGAAGCAGAGCCTCCGCCTTGTTGGTGCGGGCGACCTTGCGCAGGAAACGCTTGATCATCAGGGCCACGCTGTCTTCCTTCAATACCCAGCCGTGGCCGGCACAGAAGGGGCAGCTGCGGGTCAGGGCCGCCTTGAGGTCCGGTCTGGCCCGCTTCCGGGTCATCTCCACCAGACCGAGCTTGGAGACCCCGTAGACGCGGGCGCGGTAGCGGTCGTGCTGGAAGGCCTCCCGCAGGCGGCTGAGCAGCCTTTCCCGGTCCTCTTCGTGTTCCATGTCGATGAAATCGATGACCACGATGCCGCCGACGGCACGGAGCCGCAGCTGCCGGGCGATCTCCTCGGCGGCCTCCAGGTTGGTGTTCAGCACGGTACTCCGGAGATCGGTAGAACCGATGTATTTCCCGGTGTTCACGTCGATCACGGTGAGCGCTTCGGTCTGCTCGATCACCAGGTAGGCGCCGGAGGGGAGCCAGAACTTCCGGTCCAGCGCCGTCTCCAGCTCCCGGTCGATGCCGTAGAACTCGAAGATCGGGGTGCTGCCGCTGTACACCCGGATCTCCGGGGCTTTCATATGACAGTAGCGTTCCACGTACTCCCGTACACGGTCGGCCTCTTCACTGCTGTCCACAACGATCTCCTGCACCTCTTCGTCCAGCTCGTCACGCAGGATCTTGCCCAGCAGCCCCGGGTCGCGGTAGAGCAGGGAGGGGGCCGGCTGGGTCTCGCTGTTGTGCTTGATCTCCTCCCAGAGCGTCAGAAGGCGCTGGAAGTCCTCCTGCAGCGGCTCGTCCTCCACACCTTCGGCGACAGTGCGGACGATGACGCCGTGTTTGCCGCTCCGGAGGGATTTGACAAGATTCCGCAGTCGTTTCCGCTCGGCTCCGGAGGTGATCCGTCGGGAGACGCCGATGTCGCGCCGTCCGGGAACGAGCACCAGATAGCGTCCGGGAAGGGAGATGCGGGGCGTGACCCGGGCCCCCTTCCCCTTGCGTGCCGATTTCACGACCTGGACGATGATCTCCATATTCTGCTTGATCTTCATCTTCCCGGCGTCGGCGAGATAGAGAAAGGCGTTCCGCCCATCGCCGAGATTGAGAAAGGCTGCGTGCATGCCCTTGATAACGCTGTCCACACGGGCCTTGTAGATCTCGCCGGTCCGTTGCCGCTCCCACATCCGTTCGTGGAAGAGCTCGGCGAGCCGTCCGTTTTCGACAATGGCCACCCTGTTCTCTTCTGTTTCCACTGTATTGGCGATGATTCTGTTATTCGATTCCATATCGATCATTCCTCGTTATAACGAGAGGACATACGTGATCTCCTCCATCTTCTCCCACGGCCATCCGAAGGATGGCGAGATCCTCCCATCCGGCGATCACCCCACGCTCTCCGAGCGCCTTGACCAGCGATGACACGCTGCGCTGGGGATCGTTCACCAGCATCCGGAAGGCCCCTCCCCGCTCCTGCCAGGCGCTGCAGCCCTTCCAGGGGACACCCTCCGCCTGGAACAGCCTGCGCATCGCCGCCATGGCTTCTGCCGAAAAGGGAGCCAGGAGATACTCTGCAAGGCGGCACCGCTTGTTCAGGGCGGCGCCGTCAACCTCATTGTAGTCGGTAATCATCAGTCCGGAGGGCAGTTCGTCGCTCATCCTCCCCATGGCTTCCCGGCTCCACGATTCGAGCCAGATCTCCACCGGTTCGGCAAGCCCCACCACACCGACAGGGAGAGCCGGGCCGAGGCTGAGCTTCGGTTTCGGTGAGAATCCCTCGGTATAGCGGGGCGTCATCCCGGCACGCCGGGCCGCACGGGCAAAGATCGGAGGCAGCTCCACGTGGGAAATGAAGACGGCGCGCCGCCGTTTCTGATAGAGGAAACGGAGCCGGACCATCCTACCCCTCCTCCCCGGGGACCGGGCAGAGACGCCCCTGGAGACCGCAGAGGTTGCAGCCCTCCCAGCGGCAGTCGCCGGTGGGCGCTCCCCTGTAGGCCCGTTCCCGTTCGCGCAGGAGAAAGGCCTTGTCCACACCGGTGTCGATATGATCCCAGGGAAGGGCCTGCTCTGTGGAACGCTCCGCCAGGCAGGCGGCGGGGTCGACGCCGCAGGCGGCGAAGGCCTCGTCCCAGAGCGAGATATCGAAGCATTCGCTCCAGCCGTCGAAGCGCGCGCCTCTCCGCCAGGCCGCCTCGATCACGTCGGCGATCCGCCGGCCGCCCCGGGCGATCGCGCCTTCCAGAACGGTCTGTTCGGGTTCGTGGTACTTCACCGCCACCTTGCGGTTCCGGTTGCATCCCTGCAGGAACCGTCCCTTGCGGCGCAATTCCTCCCGGCTGTTCTGGGCCTCCCACTGAAAGGGGGTGTGGGGCTTGGGGACAAAGCCGGCCACGGAGACATGGACCCGGGCCCGCCTGGTGTGCCTGGCGCCGATCTGCTGGACCTGCCGGGCCAGTTTGACGATGGCCTCCAGCTCCTCGTCGGTCTCCGTGGGGAGCCCCATCATGAAGTAGAGCTTCAGGTGCTCCCATCCCCCGGCGAAGGCCCGCTCGGCGGCGTCCAGTACGGCGTCGTCAGTGACCCCCTTGTTGATCACATCCCGCAGCCGCTGTGTCCCCGCCTCGGGGGCGAAGGTGAGACCGCTCTTCCGCATACCGTCCAGACGGGCCGCCAGCTCCACGGAGAAGGCGTCGACCCGGAGGCTGGGCAGACTCAGCCGGATGTTGCGCTCCCGGAGCCAGGGTTCGAGGAGGCCCAGAAGCTCCTCCAGTTCGGAGTAGTCGCAGGTGGCCAGGGAGACCAGCCCAATCTCGTCGTAGCCTGTGGTCTCGGCAAGGCGCCGCACCGCGTCGGCGATCACCTCGGGCGAACGCTCCCGCACCGGCCGATAGACCATGCCGGCCTGGCAGAAGCGGCAGCCCCTGGTACAGCCGCGGAATGCCTCCACGGCAGCACGGTCGTGGACGATATCCATGGTGGGCACCACCATGTCGTCGGGAAGAAAGGCGCGTTCCAGATCCTCCACGATCCGCCGCCGGACCGGGAATGTCTGCCTGCCGTCCAGGGCCCTGACGGCCCCGCCGGCGTCGGCCCGGGAGAAAAGCGGTACGTAGAGCCCCGGCAGCCGCGCGGCCGCCTCCAGCCGTTCCTCCCGTCCGGCGCCTCTGGTCTCCCTGAGACACCACAGCAGCTCCGGAAGGAGTTCCTCGGCATCTCCGGCGACAATGGCATCGAAGAAGGGGGCCGAGGCCTCGGGAGCCAGCGCCCCGGGCCCTCCGGCGATCACCAGCGGATCTCCATCCTCCCGCCGTTCCGCCCGCAGAGGGATTCCGCCGAGATCAAGCATGGTCAGGATGTTGGTGGTGTTCAGCTCGTACTGCAGACTGAACCCCACAACATCGAAATCGCAGAGCGGACGCTCCCCTTCCAGAGAAACCAGAGGCCATCCTTTGGACCGCAGCTCCGCTTCCATGTCCACCCAGGGGCAGTAGGCCCGCTCGGCGTCGGCGAAGGGGAGCCGCCGTATCAGCTGGTAGAGAATGGTGTAGCCCAGGAAACTCATGCCCACCTCGTAGACATCGGGAAAGGCGAGGCAGACCCGAAGGGGATCGCTTTCGCCGCCCTTCGGCGGCGGCGCACCGTGTTCGCCCCCGATATAGCGGGCCGGTCGCCTGACCCGCGACAGCAGCGCCCGCAGGGGGTCGCCGAATTCCGGATATCGCTGTAACACTAGGCTGTCCTCCCATCGACAGGCACGCTGGAGACCCACAGGGTCCCGTTATTCATACTGCCGCTGTACCTCCACATAGACACTCTGGACCAGTCCCAGGGCGATACCCAAAGCGAGGAGCGCACTGCCGCCATAGCTCAGAAAGGGAAGGGGCAGTCCGGTAATGGGCGCCAGTCCCATGCTCATGGCGACACACTCCATCAGCTGGAACCAGATCCAGGCGGCGATACAGCCTGTCATGACCTTGCTCCGCAGATCCCGCGTCTTGATGCCGGCGCGCATGATCCTCCACAGGAGCAAACCGAAGAGAATGAGGACCGTCGTCGTCCCGATAAAGCCGTTCTCCTCGGCGAAGACGCTGAAGATGAAGTCGGTGTGCGGCTCGGGCAGAAAGCGCAGTTTGCTCTGTGTTCCTTCCAGGAACCCCTTGCCGAGGAGCCCCCCCGATCCGACGGCAATCCGGGACTGGATGACATTGTACCCGGCGCCCAGGGGATCGATATGGGGATTGATGAAGACCAGCAACCGCAGCCGCTGGTATTCACGCAGCAGCTGCCACCCCACCGGCAGGAGGAGGAGAACGCCCCCCATCAACCCTCCCAGATAGAGCATCGGGCTTCCGGCGAGAAAGACCGCCACCAGCGTCATGACGGCGTAGACACCGGCGCTTCCGAGATCCGGCTGGGCAAGCACCAGAACCCCGCCGAGTCCGGCGACGGCGAGCACAAGCAGAAAGTTCGCGCCGCTGGTCGGGGGATGGCGCGAGAGGTGTTTGCCCAGAACCAGCGCCAGAACAACCTTCCCGAATTCCGAAGGCTGCAGCGTGAAGGGGCCGATGGCCACCCAGCTCTTCGCACCGTGGGAGCTGATCCCCACGACAAGCACCCAGACCATCACCAGGAGGAGGAGCCAGTAGAGCTGGTAGGCTATGCGGAGCGCCTCCCGGTGCCCCACCCGGAGCGTCACCAGCAGAGCGATCAGGGAAAGGACCCCCCAGACACCCTGACGCAGCGCGTAGCTCTGCCCTGTCCCGTAGGCCGCACTGTAGACGGAAACGACACCGATCATGAACAGCGAACCGGCGATCAAAAGCATCCAGAAATCCATCGCCAGCAGTCGCTCGAGGAATGTGGTTTCGCGATTATGTTCCATTACCCGTGATTCCGCTGAAACCCCGTTTGACCTTCCGCACCGGGATATTGGCGACCAGAGCGACGGAACGGTCTTCGCGTTCGAGCTGCAGTTCGATGTTCCGCTCGTCAATCTCCATATAGGAGCTGATCACCTCGATCAGATCGTTCCGCAGCCGCTCCATGGCCTCGCCGGAGATATCCGAGCGGTCGTGGATGAGCACAAGCTGCAGCCGCTCCTTGGCGTCGTTCTTTGAGCCCTTCGCCCCGAAAAGGCGCGATATCAGTGACATTCCCGTACCCCCAGACGGCCCTAGAGGCCGAAGAGTTCCTTCACCTTGCCGAAGACGCCGCCCTTGGCGCGTTCCACAAGATCCATAAAGGGGATGTCCTCGCCGATCAGGCGGGACCCGATATTGGTGAAGGCTTTGGTCGCCGGCGAGTGCCCCCTCATCGTCAACGGTTCGCCCTTGTTGCTGGAGGTCAGCACCCTGTCGTCCTCCGGAATGATACCCACAAGCTCGATGGCCAGGATATCGAGGACATCGGGGACATCGAGCATGTCGCCCTTCTTGACCATCCCCGGCCGGATCCTGTTCAGGACCAGACGGATCGGCGACTTGCCCATGGACTCCAGCAATCCGATAATCCGGTCGGCGTCGCGGACCGAGGCGACCTCCGGCGTGGCGACCACAATCGCTTCGTCGGCGGCCACGGCGGCGTTCCGAAAGCCGCTCTCGATTCCGGCCGGGCTGTCGACCAGCACGAAATCGAAATCCCTTTTCAGGGCTTCACCGAGCTCCTCCATCTCTTCCGCTTTGATGGCATCCTTGGTCCGGGTCTGGGCCGCCGGAAGCAGATGGAGGTTCGGGACCCGCTTGTCCCGCACAAGCGCCTGATGGAGCTTGCAATTCCCCTCTACATAATCCACTATGGTGTAGACAATCCTGTTTTCGAGCCCCAGCATGACATCCAGGTTCCTGAGCCCGATATCGGCGTCGATGGCGGCGACCTTGTACCCGCGGCTCGCCAGCGATACCGACAGATTGGCGGTGAGAGTGGTCTTGCCGACGCCTCCCTTGCCCGACGTCACCACGATAACCCGTGAATCCATCCTCTGTACCTCCCCCTGAGCAGTTGCTGCCTTCGTCTGCTTCCTCACTCCACGCCGACCCGGCTATTCCGGAAGAAACCGAACCACAAAGGATTCCTCCTCCAGTGAGACGAGCACAGCGCTCCGCCACCAGGAAACGCCCTCGTCCAGGTAGCTTACCTTGTCGGCGATTCGGGCCTGAGGAGCCTCAAAGGAACCACAGATCAGCGAGCTTCCGCTGTTCCCGTAACACCCCGCGTGGGCGACACCCTGGAGCCGGCCCCATACCACGATGCTGCCGCCGGCGTAGACCTCGGCGCCGTCGTTGACATGCCCCAGCAGCACCACATCTCCTCCATGTTCCACCCGCTGTCCGGAGCGAAGAGACCGATACACGTAGAGCGTTCCGGCCGCCGGGTGCGGCTGCGTTCCCGTCGATTCGGGCTGTTGGTCCGGTTCGCCCACAACGCATCCCGCTCCCCGCAGGAGCGCCAGGGTCGCCACCGAGTAGGAGACCCAGGCGATCACCTTCAAACCTGTCTTCCACACGAAGCGGCGGAGCAGCAGAGAGAGTTCCTCGGCCTCGTATTCCCTCGCCTGCAGGTCGATCACCGCCTCGGCTCCCTCAAGAAGCTGCGCCGCCTCGGCGGAAAGCAGATCGATCTCCTCCCGGAGCTCCTGGAGGGTCAGATCCTCCCGGATGGTCACCCGTACGCCGTTTTTGTCTCCCTTGAGCAGTATTCCTGCCTGCTCCCTCGATTCCGTGCTCCGCATTGCCTGCAGCCCTCCTTACCTGCCCCTGCATAGGTAGGCGAGCATCTTGCCCACCAGCGGGCTCGCCGCCCTGCTTCCGTGTCCGCCTCCCTCAACCAGAGCCACGGCGACATACCGGGGATCCTCCACGGGCGCATAGCCGACAAACCAGGCATGGTCCTCTCCGTGGGGATTCTGGGCCGTCCCGGTCTTGCCCGCCACGGAGACACCGAACTGCCCGGCACGCTCGCCTGTCCCCCCGGGTTCCACCACCTCGATCATCCCTTCCTGCACGGCCGAAAGGACCTGCTCGGGGATGCCCACAGGCACCCCCTCCTTCTGATGCCGTCGGCCCAGATATGGTTGCACGAGGGTTCCGCCGTTGGCAATCGCTGCGTAGACACAGGCCATCTGGAGCGGCGTCACCAGCAGGTAGCCCTGCCCGATGACGTAGTTGGCCGTATCGCCGGGATACCAGGATTCCCCGATCTGTTTTTGCTTCCAGCTCCTGCCGGGGGCGTTCCCGGCCTTCTCGCCCGGAAGATCGATCCCGGTCCGACGCCCCAGACCAAAACGCTCCGCCCAGCTGTGGAGGGCGTCGATGCCGGTCCGCAGTCCCAGCTCGTAGAAGTACACGTCACAGGAATCCCGGATCGCCTCGATGACGTTCTCGCTGCCGTGCCCCCAGCTCTGCCAGCATTTGAATGTCCGGTTGCCGATCTTCAGATAGCCGGGACAGTGGAAGCGGGTATGCCTGGTCACGGCCCCTTCGGCCAGGCCGGCGACAGCAGATATGGCCTTGAAGGGCGACGCCGGCGGATAGGTGCCGCCCACTCCCCTGTTCAGCATCGGCCTGTCTTCGGCGACCACAAGGTCCTTCCACTCCGACTCCACGATGCCCCAGGTCAGAGGGTTGACGTCGAAGGGCGGTGCCGAATAGAGCACATGCACCGCTCCGGTACGGACGTCCAGCGCCACGATGGCGCCCTTTCTGTCTTCCAGAAGCCTGGCGGCCAGCCGCTGGGCCCCGAGATCAAGCGTGAGATGGATATCCTCACCGGCCGCCGGCTCTTTGTAGGCCACCCGCTTCAACCGTCTTCCCCCGGCATCCACCTCGATGGCCTCCTCGCCGGGCACCCCCCGAAGCGCATCCTCGTAGTACCGCTCGATCCCGGTCTTCCCGATATCATCACCGCCCCGGTACGTCCCCTCCTGCCCCTGGGACTGGAGTTCCTGCTGGGTGATCTCACCGACATAGCCGGTGACATGGGCGGTCAGATCACCGAATGGATAGGTGCGGCGCCACACGGGATAGGGGAAGAGAAAGCGCGGAAAGTCCGGATCCGCCAGCATACCGGCGATCTGCGGCATGGTGAGGTTCGACACCAGGGTCACCGCCCGATAGGGCGTCCAGTACTGGCGCTTGATTCTTCCTTCCAGCCTGTCGGCCTCCAGGAACACGCCGTGGTCCTGAAAGAAGCCGGCGATCCGCTGAAGGCGGTCCGGCGAACGCAGGTTCAAGGGATACCCGCGTATGTCGTAGGTGCGGACATTCTGGGCCAGGGCCAGGTTGTTCCGGTCATAGACCTGTCCCCTCTGCGGCGGAACCCGGATCAGGCGGAGCCTGTTGTTGGCGGCAAGCCGGACGTATCGATCGGCTCGGGCGATCTGAAAGGAAAAGAGCGCTGCAACGAGCAGCACGATACAGGCGAGCATGACAAAGAGCCACGCCACCAGCCTGCCGTCCATACTGAGGCGCTTAGGGTGCACGGAAGGGACCCTCCTTGCGCATCAGCCACATCCCGCCCTGAACAAGAAAGGGAAGCGCCATCAGCTGCTGCAGGATCAGCAGGAGCAGCGTATCGCGTTCGGGAAAGTCCAGAAGAAGCACCCTGGTGGTTCCCGCGGCACAGTGGCAGCCTCCGGCGATCAGGACAACGATCATCGCCGTCCGGGCCTGACGGGGGATGGCGCTCCAGATACCGAACCCAACCGTCAAAATGGCGACGTAGAGAACCGAGGTGAATCCCGGAAGCCCGCTCCATCGCAGATCCCAGAGCAGGCCTCCGAGAAAGGCGCTCCAGATCAGGGTGCTCAGGTCGTATTCCTCTGTAACCCCCTGAAAAAACAGAGCAAGGAAAAAGAGCTCCGGCACAAAGAATCCCCGGGCAAGAAGCACCTGGAGCAGATCCTGGGCATACCAAAAGAACGCGAGCCACATCAGGGCCGATCTCCCCTCTTCACCAGCACCTGCACAGCGTAGAGGCGGGAGAAGGTGCTCTCCGCCGCCACACCGTAGGGACGGAGGCCTGCCGTTTCAACGCCCGGTTCACGCACCGCACCCACAGGAATCCCCGGGGGGAAGACCTCGCCCACCAGTGCCGTGGAGAGATGCATCCCCTCTTCGAGCTCCCTGTCGGGGGGGATAAACCGGAGGACCACGCCACCCCGGTTGTCTCCCTGGACAACGCCGAGATCCCTGGTTTCCTCGACCACCACGGGAATGCTGAGCCCCGAAGAGGTCAGCAATTCCACCCAGGCAAAGGATCTCCCCACATCAACCACCCGGCCGACCAGCTTCCCCTTGTTCAACACCGGATCCCCGATACCGACCCCCTGGCGGGTTCCTGCATCGACGCGGAGCCGCTGCCACCATTGGTGGGGATACCGCAGATCCACCATGGCCGTCACCAGATGGGGCCGCGCAAGGGGCTCCACGTTCGGCCTCTGTTCGGTCAGCGCTCTCCGCAGAGCGAGATTCTCCTGTTCCAGCTTCTCTATGTGGCGCATATAGTCGGTACGTTCGGCGTTCCAGCGGTAGATCGCCACCGCCCCTTCACGGAGAGCCTTCGCCGGGTATTCGGGGACAGCCAGCACGACTGTCACCGTATTCACGGCATCCCTCGTTCCGGCAAACTGCAACGAACAGCCCAGCAGAACAAGGCCGGCGATGCAGGCGATCAGGCTATGCGCCCAGGGCGACTGGATCCCCTCCCAACGCATCATGGTCTCTCTACCGGCGGACCGGCACTACTGCACTCCCTTGTCCACGGAGATCAGCACCTTTTTCATACTGTCCAGCTCCTCCAGCACCTTCCCCACACCATTGGCCACGCAGAACAGAGGGTCTTCGGCGATGGTCACAGGGATCTTCAGCGCCGACTGCAGGTAGGTCCCCAGTCCGCGGAGCAGGGCACCGCCGCCGGTGAGCACCAGCCCCTGATCCACGATATCCCGGGCCAGCTCGGGCGGGGTGCGCTCCAGGGCGTCCCGCACGAGGTCCTCGATATTCTGCACCGTGGGCTCCAGGGTCTCCCTGATCTCCTCGGAGGTGATGCGCACCGCCTTGGGCAGACCGTCCATGAGATCCCTGCCCTTGACCTCCATGGTCATCTCTTCTTTCAGGGGCACGGCGCTGCCGATGTTCTTTTTGATCTCCTCCGCGGTCACCTCCCCGATGCTCAGGGTGTACTGCTGCCGCAGCATGGAGACAATGGACTGGTCCATCTCGTCGCCTGCGGAACGCAATGAGCTCTTGATCACAATGCCGCCCATGGAAAGCACGGCCACCTCCGTGGTGCCCCCGCCGATATCCAGGATCATGTTGCCGGTGGGCTTGTAGATCTCCAGACCGGCACCCAGGGCCGCGGCGATAGGCTCCTCGATGACATAGGCTTCGCGGGCTCCGGCACCGAGGGTGGCATCGATAATGGCCCGCCGCTCCACCTCGGTGACACAGGCCGGGGCGCAGATGACGACCCGGGGATGGGAGAGAAAGCGGTGGCTCGTATTCACAAGGGACATGAAGTGTCCGATCATGACCTCTGTCATCTCGTAGTCGGCGATCACGCCGTGGAGCAGCGGGCGGACCGTCAGGACACCGTTGGGGGTCTTGCCGACCATCGCTTTCGCCGCCGCCCCCACGGCGATCACATCCTCCCGGTTTTTCTTTCCTGTTCTACGCAGGGCCACAGAGGAGGGTTCGATGGCTACGACGCCTTTGCCTCGAAGGTACACCACGAAATTCGCCGTTCCCATGTCGATACCCACATCTCTGCTCAGCAACCCTGAAAAACGTTTCAGCACGTCATCCCCTCGCTTTCATCCCACAAATGTCTGGGAACGGGATACATTTCGCCACCCGCAAGGATAAAATGATCAACCAGCTTGATATCCAGCACCGCCAGTTTCCGGGCCACATTGACCGTCAGCGTGATGTCGTCGCGGCTGGGCCGCGACGCACCGTCGGGATGGTTGTGGGCCAGGATCATGGCCTCCGCGCCGAGACGAACCGCCCGCCGCAGAAGGTAGGGCAGATCCAGAAAGGCGCCGTCGAGCCCGCCGTGGGAGAGCACCTCCCTGCCAAGCACCCTCTTCCGGCTGTCGAGGAAGAGGGAGAGGATGTATTCGCGCTCCGCCGCGGCATACTGCACGCTCCACTCCCGGATCTCCTGTTCCCATCCGGGAAGCGTCGCCTGTTCCTCCCGTTTCGCCGTCAGATACCGTCTGGCCAGCTCCAGGGCCGCGGCCAGATAGGCGGCCTTGGCCTTCCCCACTCCTTTGATGGAACGCAGCTCCTTCGGGGTGGCCCGCGCCAGTCCCTGGATGCCCCCAAACTCGCGGAGCACCTCCCCGGCGAGGTCCAGCACATCCCTGCCGGCGCCGCCTGTATTGAGGAGAATCGCGATGACCTCCGATACGCTCAGGGCACCCGGCCCCTGCCCAAAGAGACGCTCCCGCGGCCGTTCTTCGGCCGGAAGATCCTTGAAGGAAGACATGGGGGATCAACGGGGCCAGAAGGGGTTGGTGCGCCGCTCTTCCCCCAGGGTTGTCTCCGGCCCGTGCCCCGGATAGACGGCAATCCCGTCGGGGAGTGCGCCGTACCGCTTCAGGGAATCCCTGAGGGTCCGCTCGTCACCTCCGGGAAGGTCCGTGCGGCCGATGCTCATGGCGAAGAGGGTATCCCCTGAGAAGAGCGCCTGTTCGTCGCCTTCGGAAACGAGGAAGGAACAGCCGCCCGGCGTGTGTCCGGGCGTATGGAGCACTTCAACGGCCATGGCTCCCGCCTGGAGGTGGTTCCCGTCCTCCAGTGATTGCTCCGGCGGGGCGCAACGGCAATCCCGTCCCATGGCTGCGGAGAGGTTCTCCGAGGGATCGGCCAGCTTGGGCGCATCCTCACGGTGGATCGCCGCAGGCGCGCCGGTCCGGCTGCGGAGCCGCTCCAGGCCCCATATGTGATCGGCATGCCCATGGGTCAGAAGGATCAGTTCCAGGGCAAGATCCTCTTCGCCGATCAACATCAGCACCTCCTCGGGGTCACCTCCGGGATCGATGAAGCAGGCCTTCCTGCCGTCATCCCAGAGGAGATAGCCGTTGGTCCAGAGCGGTCCCAGGGGAAAACGCCGTATATTCACACCTGATTGCCTCCTTTACTGTCGATCATCAGCGTCACCGGCCCGCTGTTACACAGGCTGACACGCATGAACTCCCGGAACACACCTGTCTGTACAGGAATGCCGTCTTCGCGGAGACGGGCTACAAATCTATCGTAATACTCCTCAGCCTTTTCGGGAGGCGCCGCCCCCACAAAGGAGGGGCGCCGTCCTTTCCGGCAGTCACCGTACAGGGTAAACTGCGAAATCACAAGGGCCGACCCACCGATGTCCTTCAGGGAACGGTTCATCTTCCCCTTCTCGTCTTCGAAGATACGAAGACCCGGGATCTTGCCCGCCAGCCACTCCAGATCCCTGTCGCCATCGTCGACACCCACCCCGAGAAGGATGCAGAGCCCCTCTTCTATGGCCCCTTCCCGCCGCTGGTCCACCTCGACGTCCGCCCATTCGACCCGCTGCACTACCGCACGCATCCCGTCACCCCCGAACGACCTGCATAACGCCTGGCACGGCATTGACCTTTGCGATGACATGATAGAGATGTTCGAGATCACGCACCTGGATCTCCGCTGTCATCACCGCCCTGTTGGCTCCCTTGACGCTGGCCCTGACACCGACGATGCTCGCCTCCGCAGCGTTGATGGCCTGACTGATGTCGGCAAAAAGCGTCGGCCGGTCGCCGGCCTCGACGTTGATCCGCGCGGGATACGAGTGCGCCACCCTGTTCCCCCAGCTGACGTTCACCAGCCGGTCCCGGGCCGCATTCTTGATGTTGCCGCAATGCACATGGTGGACCGTGATGCCGCGGTTCTTGGTGACATAGCCCACAATAGGGTCACCGGGTACGGGGCGACAGCAGTTGGCGATGCTGACCAGAACCCCCTCGTCCCCTTCCACGGCGATTTCCGAATCGAATTCCCGCTTGTGCTCCGGTGTCCTGGTCTCGGGAAGCTCCTCGGGCTGCGCCGGCTTCCGGCTCTTTTGCACGACTTTGGAGGCCACCGCTTCGGGGTTCCTGTTGCCGCTGCCGATCTCCGCAAGGAGCTCATCGGCGTGGGCAAAGCCGTAGTCCCGGGCCGCCCGATTCATCTGGCCCTTGTAATCCTCCACCGCCCCGGAACCTTCATACCCCTTCTTGCGGAGCTCCCGGTCGATGAGCTCCCTGCCCCGGGAGACGCGGCGCTCCCGCTCGGCCCGCTCCTTCTGCCGGAAATAGGAGCGGATCTTGGATCTGGCACGGTTGCTTCGGACGACCTTCAGCCAGTCCCTGGAGGGATGTCCCTGCGGCGAGGTGAGCACCCGGACGATGTCGCCGTTCTGGAGGGTGTAGTCCATGGAGACGATTCGTCCGTTCACCATGGCCCCCACACACTTGTGCCCCACTTCGGTGTGGATGGAATAGGCGAAATCGATGGGCGTCGATCCATTCGGGAGGTTGACCACATCCCCCTGGGGTGTGAAGACGAAGACCTCCGAGGTCAGCACGTCCTCCTTGAGGTGCTCCAGAAAGGACGAGGGCTCCTCCGCATCGGACTGCTCCTCCAGGGCCTGACGCACCCAGGTGAGACGCTGGTCCAGTTCGTCCGTCTTGTTCCTCTTTTCCTTGTACTGCCAGTGGGCGGCGATCCCGTACTCGGCGATCTGGTGCATCTCCCAGGTGCGGATCTGCACCTCCAGCGGTTCCCCGCTGGGGCCCACCACAGTGGTATGCAGCGACTGGTACATGTTGTTCTTCGGGTTGGCGATATAGTCGTCGAACTGTCCCGGAATCGGCTTCCAGAGGGTGTGGACCGTACCAAGGACAGTGTAGCACTCGGTAATGGTGGAGACGATCACCCGTACCGCCAGGAGATCGTAGACCTGTTCCAGCGACAGGTTCTTGCGCTGCATCTTTTCGAAGATGCTGAAAAAGTGCTTGGCACGGCCCGTGATATAGATATCGATGTCCGAGCTTTTCACTCTCTCCTGCAGGGCGTTGATGGCGTCTTTCACCACCGCCTCGCGTTCGGGGAGTTTCTTGCGCACCCGACGGCGGATCTCATAGTACATGTCCGGATCCTGGATCTTGAACGCCAGGTCCTCCAGCTCGCGCTTGATCTGATAGATGCCCAGGCGATGGGCAAGCGGCGCGTAGATCTCCAGGGTCTCCTTGGCGATCCGGAGCTGCTTGTCCCGCCGCAGCGACTGAAGGGTCCGCATGTTGTGGACACGGTCGGCGAGTTTGATCAGGACCACCCGGATATCCTTGGCCATGACGATGAACATCTTGCGGAGATTCTCCGCCTGGTAGTCCTCGATGGACTTGAAGGGAAGCTTGCCGAGCTTCGTCACCCCGTCAACGAGAACCGCCACGTGGTCGCCGAACTTCTCGGCCAGCCGCTCTTTGGGAACGGCGGTGTCCTCGAGGATATCGTGGAGGATCGCGGCAAGCAGTACCTCCCGCTCAAGCTGCATCTCGGCGAGTATGGTGGTCACGCTGATGGTGTGGGTGGTGTAGGGGTCCCCGGAGGAACGCCACTGCCCGTCATGGGCATCGGCGGCGAAGACAAAGGCTTCACCGAGTTCGGCGAGCTCCCCGCTGTCCATATACTGGACAGCCTTGCTCCACAGCTCCTGCCAGACCAGCTTGAGCGACGCCACGCGCTGCTGTGCCGGAACACGGCCCATAAAGCTGTCGCGGAGCTTCTGCAGGCTTTTACCGGTGCTCTTCGCCCCTCCACTGGCACCAAGCGCGCCTACAGCCGACTGCGGTGCCTTGGAGCCCTCTTTTCTGTGCGAACCCACGATACTCCCCCCTGTGCCTGCCACGCAGGCCCCTCTTCAGGGAACAACAACCCCCTCCAGGACAAACTGCCGTTCTACGCTCCCCCTGAATGCGGACAAACGGGGTCTGTAGACCCAGCCCCGGATATCTGCAATCCCCTCCAACGCCTTTTTCCCGTTAAAGGCAAGCAGTTCCGCCGCCCCACAACGGACCGCCGCATGCCGTTCGCCCTTCCCAAGCGTACGCAATTCCGGTGTCCCACAGGCATCCACGTAGAACCGTGGAGGACTGTTGCCCATACCAAAGGGACCGAGACGCTCCAGATCGGCCACCTCTTCAAACTGGATCTCACCGGGAGGGACGGCGAGCACCTCTACTCCCCGCTCCTCAGGGACGATCGCTCCCAGTTCGGCTTCCAGTCGCTCCGCCACCTCTTCCCAGTGTTCCGGGAGTACGCTGAAACCCGCAGCCGCATGGTGCCCGCCCCAGGCCTCAAGCTGCGGATCCAGCGGCTCCAGGACATCCAGGGCATTCCCGCCTGGCGGAACACGGAGGGAACCGCGGATCAGCGGCCCCATTTCGGTAGCCAGCGCCACAGGTTGATTGTACGTTCCACAGATACGGCCCGCAATGCCGCTGAGCAACCCCGCGGGCCAGGCGTCCTCCTTGAGGAC
The DNA here is from genome assembly GCA_021736445.1 of Synergistales bacterium. Classification (NCBI taxonomy): domain Bacteria; kingdom Thermotogati; phylum Synergistota; class Synergistia; order Synergistales; species Synergistales bacterium. Next base: position 27,739 of record JAIPGA010000003.1, read on the forward strand.
CTTTCGTCCCGCTTCGTAGAGAGGGGCGATCTCTTTGACCATGCGTGTGGAGAGGGTGCGGCGTTTCCTGTTGAGCTCCACCAGCCTGGAGACATGCTTCTCGAAACCTGGATTGTCCAGCAGCACCTCCACCGCCACGTCAGCCAGATGCATCCTGCCTGCCGCGTTGATCGAAGGCCCCAGCCGCATGGCGATATCCCGCTCCGTCATCCGCTTCGGGTCGATATACAGGGCTTTCATCAACAGGCCGAGACCGTTACGTCGGGGGGAACGCAGTCTCTCCAGTCCATCAGCGACCAGCGCACGGTTCAGCGGACCCAGCTCCATGCAGTCCGCCACCGTGGCCAGGGCGACCAGGTCCGTCTGTTCCTTCAACCAGGAACGCGGGACCACGGCATGCTGATACGCCCAGACCCAGAGAACCGCCGCAGCGCAGAGCCGGCGGGCCTCCAGCCGGGATTCCCGGACGAAGGGATTCACAATCTGCACACCCCGGGGGATCTCGCCCTCTCCGGGACGATGGTGGTCGAAGACCAGCACGGGGATCCCCGCTGCAGCCGCCACCTCCAGGGCCTGTTCGTCCCGCGTGCCGCAGTCGACGGCAAGCACCAGATCACATCCGCGCGAGACGATCTGCTTCATCACCCCGCTGTGCAGTCCGTAGCCGTCCCTGTTGCGATGGGGGATGAAGTACCGCACCGTTGCTCCGAGGCGCATACAGATCCGCACCGCCAACGCCGTGGCGGACACGCCGTCGGCATCGTAGTCACCGTAGACCACCACCTGTCGACCCGGACCCGCCCGGTTGGCGAGAAGCACGCTCTCGTCGCCGTCTCCAAGTCCCTGCAGGGAGGACACGGCCTCTTCCAGTGGAGGGGTGAAGAGATCCCGTTGCTCCGGCGCCCCGTCGCGACAGAGACGTGCTGCGGCCGCCACCAGAGGCGTCGTCCCCAGTTCCTCCGCGTCGCGCTCCGCCGTGCTGTCGATGGTCCTGTATGTGATCTCCCCGGCTTTCCAAAAGGCAAGCATGCGATCGGTCAGAAGCCGGTCAGCTGGATTCGCCCCGGCCCGGCTCTCCATCCTTCATGGTGCGTTCCAGCTGGTCCACCCGCTCCTGAAGCTGCTGGAATCGATCCTGCGGAACCAGGGGAAGGAGCGCCAGCACCCTGGAGAGCTCACTCCTGGCGCCTTCGAGAAGGACCTCCCGCCGCTCCCGCAACGTGGAGGCCATACCGTCGGTGATCCCCTGGACATCCTCGCGTGTCAGCCGTCCCTCCTCCACGAGGGGCTCGAGGTTTTTCCTGCAGGCTTCGACAGCCGATGACTGCACTCCGATGCCTTCCATGATCAGCTGCAAGATGGATTCCATACCGTTACCCCCTTTCTGTCGTACCACAGTATACCAACCTACGAAAAATGGGGACGATGGACCCCACCATCATCCCCATTGACAGGACAGAAGATCCTAACGCTCGGGGCTACGCTCGTACCACGCGCAGAGCACCCCTCCGGAGATGTAGATGGAGCTGTAGGTCCCCACCACGATACCCACCAGCAGCGCAAAGGAGAAGTTTGCGATCACCGGGCCGCCCCAGATAAAGAAGGCGAGCACGGGAAGGAAGGTGGTCAGCGAGGTGTTGATGGTCCGGGAGAGCATCTGGTTGATGGAGGTGTTGAGAAGCGGCGCGATGCCCCAGTTGCGCAGGAAGCGCCAGTTTTCCCGCACCCTGTCGAGAACGACGATGGTGTCGTTCAGTGAATAGCCGACAATGGTCAGGATCGCCGCAATGAAGGGAAGCGAGATCTCCCGCCAGGTGAGGCTGAACACACCCAGGGTGATGATGGTATCGTGCAGCAGCGCCAACACGCTGGATACGGCGAAACGGAAGCGGAACCGCACCGTAATATAGGCCAGTATCCCGATCAGGGCGATGGCGACGGCCAGAAGCGCCTCGTTGCGCAGCTGCTCCCCCACCACGGGACCCACCTTTTCCAGACGGAGGACATCCACATCGGGATGCTGTGTGCGGATCGCGGCAAGCGTCTGCTCGCGCACCTCCCCCTGGTGGCTCTGAAGGCGGATCAGGATCCCCCTGTCGCTATAGGCCTGAATCTGCGCGCCCTCCTGCCCGACATCGCCAAGCAGGGTGCGCATCTCGTCCACCGAGACCCGGGAGGGGAACTCCAGCTGCATCAGGATCCCGCCCTGGAAATCGATCCCAAGATTCAGCCCCCGCGTCACAAGCAGCCCAAGGCTGGCCACGATGAGCACGATACTCACCAGAGCCGACACCTTTCTGCCCTTCATGAAGTCTATATTCCAGTTGCGTGCAAACATGGGTCGCTAAACTCCTTTCGCTTCACTTCAACCTGGCGGCGTGCTTGGCGAGAAACGTTTGCAGCAGGACTCTCGTTACGAGCACAGCGCTGAACACACTGGCCACGATACCGATACTCAGCGTAACGGCAAACCCCCGTATCGGTCCGCTCCCGAAATAGTACAGCACCGCAGCCGCGATCAGTGTGGTGATGTTGGCGTCGAGGATGGTGGTAAGCGCCTTCCGGAAGCCGGAGTCGATGGAGGCGAAGGGGGTCTTTCCGGCTCGGATCTCCTCCCTGACTCGTTCGTAGATCAGGATGTTTCCGTCCACCGCCATCCCGATGGTAAGGATGATCCCGGCGATGCCGGGCAGTGTCAGCGTCGCTTTCAGGCTGATCAGGGCGGCGAAGACGAGGAGCAATGTGACGCCCAGCGCCGTGACGGCTGCGGTCCCCAGCAATCGGTAATACGCCAGCATGAAGAGGATGACCAGAGCGGCGCCGATGAGCCCGGCCCGGAGCCCGTCCTGGATGGAATCCGCACCGAGGGTGGGTCCGACCGACCGGTTCTCCAGGATCTCCACGGGCACGGGCAGTGCGCCGGCACGGAGCATGATGGCCAGGCGGCGCGCCTCGGAGGAGGTGAACTTGCCCGATATCTGGGCGTTGCCGCCGCTGATCCGTTCCTGCACCACCGGTGCGGAGACAACGGTACCGTCAAGAACGATAGCAAGCTGTTCGCCTACCAGCTCGCTGGTGGCCTGGTCAAAGAGCCTGGTCCCCTCGGCGTTGAACTCCAGGGTGACCACCGGGCGTCCCAGACTGCCGTAACTCGTGCTCGCATCCTTCAGCGACTTGCCGGACACCATGGTTTCCCCAAGCAGATAGGTGCGGCCCTGTTCGTCCCCGGCAACAGTCAGATCCGGATTGCCCTCGGCCCGCTCCTTCATCCGCTCGGCGTACTGTGCCGCTTCTTCCCTGGCCTGCTTCCACCGCTCCAGGGTCTTCCGGTAGGCCTCTTCGGAATCGTAGTTCTCCCGTTGCGGAGGCTCGGGCAGCGTCGGCGATGCCGACTCCACAGGCTTGAACTCCAGCAAAGCGGTCTTCCCGATCAGTTCCAGCGCGGCCTCCGGATCCTGCACGCCGGGCAGGTCGACGATGACCCGGTCTGTTCCGGAGCGCTGGATCACCGGTTCGGTGACACCGTACTGATCGATCCGGTTCCGCAGGACAGCCAGCAGCCGCTGGATACTGTCCTCGGTCACCGGGTTCTGGGGTGTGGATTTCGCCTTCAGGAGAATGTGCGCTCCGCCTTTGAGATCCAGTCCAAGGCGGATCTTGTCTTTAATCGGGAACACGGAAATCGCGGCTGCGGCTACGATAACAAGCACAAGCATCAGCCGCCAGCGATCACGTCTCAGCATTCTTTACCCTCCCCGTACCAAAACACCTGTCATCTGTGGTCCTCTCTATCCAACCGGATTCACGAAAAACGGAGTAGGCGCTGCCGCACCCACTCCGCAACAACACTCAGAGCCTACAGGCGGCTCACTAGTCTCCGCTTCCGCTCTCCTGCTCGGTCTCCTCCTCGGAGGATTCCTCCATGGCCTCCTCCTGGGCGCTGTCCATCTTGAAGGAGATAGAGGCTTTCATCACCCGGGCCTTGATGCCGTCGGCAATCTCAACGATGAAGCTGTCGCCCTTGAGATCCTTGACCGTGCCCCAGAATCCTCCGGCGGTGACCACCTTGTCGCCCTTCCGGATCGAGGCAAGCATCTCCTCGTGCTGCCGTTTCTTTTTCTTTTGCGGACGAAGAATCAGAAAATAAAAGATGACACCGAATAATACCAGAGGCATCAACATGCCCAGAACGCTGCCTTGCTGCTGCACTCAAACCGCCTCCCTTAGGTTGGTTCCCTTCATGGTCGCGAAACGAACAGGGCTTATTGTACCATGCACGGTGGAGAGAAAAAACACTCACGAAAATCTGCCGCAGGAAGCCGCGACTTCAGTCGTGGCTCGCTGACTCCTGCGCCTGTTTGAGATAGAAGAGCAGCTTCTCCAGTTCTACGGAGATATCGACGCTGTAGACAAGCACGTCCTCCGGCGCCACCACCGGCGTGGGGGAAAAGGAGAGTATCCCCTGGATCACCCCGCTTTCCGCGGCCTTGTCCACACAGGACTGCGCCGCATGGCCGGGGACGGTGAGGATCACCACCTCTATCTCCAGTTCCCGGATCCGCTGCGGCATCTCCTCTACATGGTAGCAGGGGATGCCGTGCACCTCGCCGCCCACCTTGCTCTCATCCACATCGAAGAGCGCATGGATATTGAACTTCTCGCTCCGCAGCGAATTGTACCCCAACAGCGCCTCGCCGAGGTGTCCCACCCCGACGAGGCCGATATGCCACACCTGCGGGGAAGCGAGGATCTCCCGTATGTGGGAATACAGCCGGTCCACATGGTAGCCGACGCCCCGCTTCCCGATCTCGCCGAAGTAGGAGAGATCCTTCCGGACCTGGCTCGCCTTGAACGCGAGGATCTCGCCGATATCCTGGGAGGAAACGACCTTGCGCCCCTCTTCGTGCAGTTGCTTCAACAGTCTGTAGTACTGTACCAGTCGTTCTACGGTGGGTTCTGCAATCTTCATTCAGCCGATTCCCCTTCCCCGTACCGCATTCTCGCCTGACTCGGGGACCGGCATTACCCCTTCAATGCCACCGTTTCGATTTCCACCTTCGCGCCCTTGGGGAGCGCCGCTACCTGGATAAAGGACCGCGCCGGGGGAGCATCGGCGAAACGCTTGCCGTACACCTCGTTGACCGCCTGGAAATAGGCGATGTCTGTGGCGAAGATGGTCGTCTTCACTACATTGTTGAAATCCAGCCCCTGGGATTCCAGCAGTGCGGCGATGTTCTCCATGGTTCGCACCGCCTGCTCCTCAACACCCTCACCTACAAGCTCTCCCGTCGCCGGGTCGAGGCCGACCTGCCCGGAGAGAAAGAGCATGTTTCCGGCCCACATCCCCTGACTGTAGGGCCCGATAGCCGCCGGAGCATTGTCTGTGGAGATTGCCTGTTTCATCGTTTGTCCTCCTTTTGCCGACATCCGTCAAAGAGCCCCGGAGGGGCCCCGTCCGATCCTCCTCTACGCCACTGCCGTGCGGTGTTCACCGCATCGTCGCTACCTGCAGCGGATTCGTTTCTTCCCGGCGAAGCCGCCCTGCATGCCGACCTCTTCGGCGATACGGAGCAGCTGGTTGTATTTGGCGACACGATCCATCCGCGCGGGCGCTCCCGTTTTGATCTGCCCCACACCGGTGGCCACGGCGAGATCGCTGATAAAGGCATCGTCGGTCTCACCGGAGCGATGGGAGACGACGGCACCGTAGCCGTTCCAGAGCGCCATCCGGATCACCTCCAGCGTCTCGCTCAAAGAGCCGATCTGATTGAGCTTGATCAGGATGGCGTTGGCGATCCCCTCATCGATCCCCCTGGTAAAACGCCTGGGGTTGGTGACAAAGAGGTCGTCGCCCACAAGCTGCACGTCGTTCCCGAGCCGCTCCGTCAGGGCGGCCCAGCCGTCCCAGTCCTCCTCGGCCATGCCGTCCTCGATGGAAATGAGCGGATAGTCCTCACACAGGCCCGCATAGTAGTCCACAAGCTCCTGGGGCGTCAACGTCGCCCCTTCGCCCTTGAACCGGTAGACACCGTCGCCGTACATCTCGTTGGCGGCGGCGTCTACGGCGAGACCGATCTGATCGCCCGGCGCATAGCCGGCCTTCCCGATGGCCTCCATCAAAAGGTCCAGGGCCTCCCGGGAACCGGCGAGGTCCGGAGCAAAGCCGCCTTCATCGCCCACAGCGGTGCTCATGCCGCGCTCGGCGACAATGGATTTCAGTGCAGCGTAGGTTTCCGTCCCCATCCGCAGCGCCTCGGCGAAGCTCCCGGCGCCGTGGGGGACAAGCATAAATTCCTGGATATCCACGTTGTTGTTGGCGTGCTCCCCGCCGTTGATCACGTTCATCAGGGGAACAGGCAGGACACCGCCGTTGAGACCGCCGAGCCATGCCCAGAGAGGGAGCTCCCGCTCGCGGGCGGCCGCTCTCGCCGTGGCCAGGGAAACCCCGAGGATGGCGTTGGCCCCCAGCTTGTCCTTGTTGTCCGTTCCGTCGAGTTCGATCATGGTATCGTCGACCTCGTGCTGGTCGGCGGGATCCATCCCCAGCAGCTCCGGCGAGATCAGCGTATTGATGTTGTCCACAGCCTGCTCCACGCCCTTGCCGCGGTAGCGTGTTCCGCCGTCCCGGAGTTCCAGTGCCTCAAAGGTCCCCGTGGAAGCTCCGGAGGGGACGGCCGCCCTGCCCACGATACCGCTGTCGAGCCACACCTCGGCCTCGACTGTAGGGGTGCCCCTTGAATCCAGGATCTCCCGTCCGTGTACACCTACGATATAACCCATCTCTATCCTCCCTGCTCTCTCCATTTCGAAGGCGCTATTCCTCCCAGGGAACACGCTCTCCGGAGACACGCCGCTCTTCGAGCACCTCGAAGGCTTTCGCCCCGCGCTTCAACTGTTTGTCGTCGGTTTCGACGACACGAACCACCAGCAGCCGTCTCGGATAGGCGATCTCGATCCGCGCCCCTTCCGTTACGGCAGTGGCGGGCTTGCCCTCCCTGCCGTCGATCCGGACCGCTCCGACCTCCACCATCTCACGGGCCCTGGCGCGCCGTTTGACGAGTCTGGAGCGCTTGAGGTAGAGATCCAGTCTCATGATTGCGCCTCTGTGCACGAACCGCGTGCAGTATAGCAAAGAAAGCATATTGGAGACAAGGCAATCGCTCGACAGGCCATGTATTCCTCCATCATTCCAGGAAATCCCTGAGTTTCCGGCTTCTGCTGGGATGGCGCAGCTTCCGCAGCGCCTTGGCCTCGATCTGCCGGATCCGTTCGCGGGTCACACCAAAGCGCCGACCCACCTCTTCGAGGGTGTAGGGATGACCGTCCTCCAGCCCGAAGCGCAATCGCAGAACCTCGCGTTCCCGGTCGGTGAGGTCGCCGAGCATGCCCTCCAGCTGCTCCCGAAGCAGCTGACTGGAGGCGGCGTCCTCGGGGCTGGGGAGATCCTTGTCTTCCAGAAAGTCGCCCAGCTGGCTGTCTTCCTCCTCGCCGATGGGCGTCTCCAGCGATACGGGGTCCTGGGCGATCCGCTGGATATCCTCCACCTTCTCGGCGGGGATATCCATCTCCCTGGCGATCTCATCGGCGGCGGGCTCCCTGCCGAGACGCTGCACCAGCTGGCGCGAGACCCGGATCAGCTTGTTGATGGTCTCCACCATGTGCACGGGAATCCGGATGGTCCGCGCCTGGTCGGCGATGGCCCGGGTGATGGCCTGCCGGATCCACCAGGTGGCATAGGTGCTGAACTTGTATCCCTTGCGGTAGTCGAACTTCTCCACCGCCCGGATGAGTCCCAGGTTCCCCTCCTGGATGAGATCGAGGAAGAGCATCCCCCGGCCGATGTACTTCTTGGCGATACTGACCACCAGACGGAGGTTGGCCTCCACCAGGGCGCGCTTCCCCTCGGGGTCACCCGCCTCGACAAGCTTGGCCAGCCGCACCTCCTCCTCGGGAACCAGCAGCGAGATCTTGCCGATTTCCCGGAGATACATCCGCACCGGATCGGAGAGGGGGAGGTCTTCCAGTGTGCCCAGATCCTCCTCGGAGAGGGGGACAAGATCGCTCCTGGCCGCGTTCTCCTTCTCCTGGGCGGCCTCCTCGCGGACGTCGATCCCCAGTTCCATGATCTCCGAATAGAGGTTGTCCAGGTTCTCGGCATTCAGGTACTCCGGCGGAAGCATCTTCTCGATGTCCTCATAGGAGATGCAGCCCTTTTTCTGCCCCTCCTGCAGGAGCTTCCGAACACAACGGTAATAGGTCTTGATCTCCTTGTTCACAGTCTCCTGATCGGGTTTCGTCTTTGCGGCCGCCTTCCCGCCGTTCTGCAGCTGCTCGTCCTGCATGCTCCGCATGCCTCCCGTTCTCACCTTGGTATCACAGGTTACCTGCCCCATGCTATCTGTGTCGATGCCCTCCTTTGAGCTCCCTGCCCAGTTCCTTGAGCAGGGAGAGATCCTCCGGTGTCGCACTGCCCCGCCGGAATCGCTCCTGCACTTCCAGATACCGCTTCTGCTGCTTCTTCCGCTGCAGGCTCTCCAGCACGACGCGCAGCGTATTGCCGCTCTCCTCGAAGCGATCGCACATGGCCGCACCCAGAGCCAGGGCGCGCAGAGGCCGTCTGTCGCCGGTGATCAGCCACCGGCTCTCCAGCTCTTCCGGCGACTCGCCCTGCAGCAGCGCCGCAGCGATATGTGCCAGCAGTTCGTTTTCCAGCAGCGGCAACACCTGCGCCGTCGGGGGAATCTCCCCGCTCCCCCGGCCGTTCCAGAGCAGATAGACCAGGGCGGATTCCAGGGAATCGGGGGTCTCCTGCTGTTCTGCCTCTATCTGCATTCCCTCTGCACTACTAGATACGTCCCCGGAAGGCCGATTCCCTGCCCGAGGTTTGCGGCCCTTTCGATATTCCTCCACCGTCTGCTGCACCTGGTGGGCGAACAACCCCAGTCCCGAGGCGACCTCGGGCAGGTAGGGCGCCGTGTCGATGTCAGGCAGCTCGGCCATCTTCTCGAGGATCTCCCTGGCCGCCGCCGGACGCCGCGCCTGATCCTGCAGAGCGGGACTCCGGAGTTTGAGATGATAGTTCAAAAGGGGAAGCGCCGATCGCTGTGCTTCTTGGAAGGTCTCCTTCCCGCCTTCCTCCCTGAGCAGATCGTCGGGATCGCTGCCTTCGGGAAGCGACACAACCCGCACATCCAGGCCGCGGGACTGCAGCAGATACATCCCCCGGAGCGTCGCCTCCTCCCCGGCAGCGTCGGCATCGTAGCAGATCAGGCACTGCGAAGCGAAACGGGTCAGGATGTCCGCCTGTCCCTCCGTGAGGGAGGTGCCCAGGGTAGCTACGGCATTGGTGAACCCGTGCATGTGCAGTCGGATGGCGTCCGTGTAGCCCTCCACCAGGATCGCCCGCCCGGCTTCACGCATGCCCTGTTTCGCCTTGTGGATCAGATAGAGAGAGCGGCGTTTCCGGAAGAGCTCGTTTTCCGGACTGTTGATGTATTTCGCCCCGTCGCCGCCCACGAGCCGTCCGCCGAAGGCCACCACGCGTCCCGATACATCGTGGATGGGAAAGATGATCCGACCCCGGAAGCGATCGTAGAGGCCGTTTCTGCCCTCCAGCACCAGTCCCGACTCGAGGGCCGCCCTGGTGGGCACCCCCTGTCGGTCCAGAAAGCGGCAGAGTCCGTCCCAGCTTTCACCGGCCCATCCGAGCTCAAAGCTCCTGGCGGTGGTGGCGTCGATCCCCCGGCGCTCCAGATAGCGCCTCGCCGGAAGGCCGGTCTTGCCGGTGAGATTCTCCGAGAAAAAACGGTTCGCCAGCGTCAGCAGCTGATAGGCGTCGGTCTTCCCCCCTTTTCCGCCCTCCCGCCGGAAGGTGACGCCGGCCCGCGGTGCGAGCAGCTCCATGGCCTCCACAAAAGAGAGCCCCTCCATCTCCATGACGAAGGAGATCAGGTCCCCGCCGGCGCCGCACCCGAAACAGTGGTAGGACCCACGCTCCGGGGAGACGTAGAAGGAAGGGGTCTTCTCGCTGTGGAAGGGACAGAGCCCGCGGTAGTTGCTGCCTACCTTGCGGAGTGCCACATAGTCGCCGATCACGTCGACGATATCCAGCCGTTCTTTCACGCTTCGCACAGCATCGTCCTGCATCCCATACCTCCTCCAGAGAGGAAGGAAGAAGGGGGCGCAAAGGGCCCCCTTCCAGCGCTTCCTATGGTGTTCCACACTCCCGTGCGCCTCCGGGGCCCCGCAGAACCGCCGGGACACACGTCGGGAAGAGGGTCCGTACCGTACGGATCCCCCGCGACATCCGCTACATCAGCAGCGGTGCGATCACCAGAGCCACCACGGACATGAGCTTGATGAGGATATTGAGGCTCGGCCCGGCGGTGTCCTTGAAGGGATCCCCTACCGTATCGCCGGTCACCGCAGCGGCGTGGGAGTCGGAGCCCTTGCCGCCGTGGTTCCCCTCTTCGATGTACTTCTTGGCGTTGTCCCAGGCGCCGCCTGCGTTGGCCATGTAGATGGCCAGCATCACGCCGGTGATGATGGCGCCGGCCAGGAGGCCGCCCAGCGCCTCGGCGCCGAGAAAGACGCCGATCACCACGGGAACCACCACCGCCAGCATGCCGGGCACAACCATCTCCTTCAGCGAGGCCTTGGTGGAGATATCCACACAGCGCTCGTACTCGGGACGGCCGGTCCCTTCCATGATGCCGGGGACCTCCTTGAACTGCCGGCGGACCTCCTCGATCATGGAACGGGAGGCCCGTTCCACAGCCTGGATGGTCAGGGCGCTGAAGAGGAAGGGCAGCATGCCGCCGATAAAGAGCCCCACCATGACTGTGGGACGCATCAGGTCGATGGCTTGCAGCTCCACCGCCGTTCCGTAGGCGGAGAAGAGAGCCAGTGCGGTCAGAGCTGCCGAGCCGATGGCCAGGCCCTTCCCCATGGCCGCCGTGGTGTTGCCCACGGCGTCGAGCTTGTCGGTGATCTGCCGGACACCCTCGGGCAGGTCGGCCATCTCGGCGATGCCGCCGGCATTGTCGGCGATCGGTCCGTAGGCGTCCACACTGAGGGACATGCCGGTGATGGAGAGCATCCCCACCGCGGCGCAGGCGATGCCGTAGAGACCGCCGAAGTTGACGCCCACCAGAATGGCGCCGCAGATCAGGAGCACCGGGATGGCGGTGGAGCGCATGCCGACACCGACACCGGCGAGGATGTTGGTGGCGTGCCCGGTGACCGACGAGGCGGCGATATCCTTGACGCTCTTGAAGGCCGAGGAGGTGTAGACCTCGGTGACATAGCCGATCAGGACACCGATCAGGACACCGGAGACAACGGCCAGAAAGAGCGTGCTGTCGCCGTCGAAGACGCTCCGGGTCAGGAAGAAGGTGCCCGCGATCATCAGCAGGCCGGTGCTGATCTGGCCATTCCGGAGGGCCACCTGCGGATCGCCGCCCTCCTTCACCCTGACGAAGAAGCTGCCGATAACGGCCGACACGATCCCCAGCGCCGCCAGAAGCAGCGGGTAGATGATCCCGGCGTCGCCGAAGCTGACCACGCCGATGGCCATGGCGGCGATGATGGAGTTCACATAGGATTCGAAGAGGTCGGCGCCCATACCGGCGATGTCGCCCACATTGTCGCCCACGTTGTCGGCGATGACCGCCGGATTCCGGGGGTCGTCCTCGGGGATACCGGCTTCCACCTTCCCCACCAGGTCGGCGCCCACATCGGCGGCCTTGGTATAGATACCGCCGCCGACCCTGGCGAAGAGGGCGATGGAACTGGCCCCGAAGCCGAACCCGGTGATGACGCCGGGATCACCGAAGATCATGTAGGAGATCACGACACCAAGCACACCGAGCCCCACCACGGACATGCCCATGACCAGTCCGCCGGTGAAGGCGATCCGCAGTGCGGGGTTGACACCTTCGATGGCAGCGAAGGCTGTCTTGCCGTTGGCCCCGGTGGCCACACGCATTCCCACCAGACCGGCCGTAGCGCTGCAGAGCGCGCCGAAAACAAAACAGATCGCCGTGGGGGTACTGATCTTCCACCAGAGAAGCAGCGCAACGACAACGACAAAGGGAAAAAGCCAGCGGTACTCCGTGGAAAGAAAGGTCATCGCGCCCTTCTGGATAATCCTCGAAAGCTCGTTGACCCGTTCGTTGGAAACGGAGAAACTCCGCACCCTGCCGAGCGCGACAAGGGCGAAGACCAACGCAAGAAGCCCCGAACCTCCTACCAACATTACGATTTGTGTGCTCATCTGCACAACTCCCTCCTTTTTTTGTTTCCACACAAGATCAGACGGCACCTGCCGGCACCGCCTGAAAAGTGCCTTACATTATAGACACTGGCCGCACTGACGACAACCCATACCAGCCGAAACCGCGGGTGATACGCCGCTCGCGGGGGAGGCTATTCTTCCCGTTCACCCCGTCTCCGGGGCGGCGCAGCCAGGACAATGCCGCCGGTTTCCGGATCGGAGACCCCCTTGAGGGCGCGGATCATTCCGGCCACGCCGCCGCGGATGAACTCGCCCACAAAGGCCTTGACGGGAACCCTGCGCCCCCCGACATAGACCTCCAGAGGGCCGGTGCCGCCCTCCTGCAGGATTCCGTCGACCCGTTCGAAGAGCCGCTGCGCTCCATCCTTCCCGTAGAGGGCCGGCTCCCTCCGATGGTCGTCCTCGGGGGCCTCGCGGTCATGGACGGCGAAGACCCCGGTGACCCCCTCGGGAATGGAGGAAGGCGGTCCCAGCCAGATCCGCGGGAACGGGAGCTGTTTTCCCCCTTCCAGTACCACCAGATCGAAACCGGGGAAACAGCGGGCGGTGATCTCGTGGATGTCTTCGGTTCCGGGGAGCTCCATCCGCGCGCCGTCCTCACCCCACCACACGGAGGGGACACTCCCTGCGAAGCCGCCCATATCGGTCCCCTGGGGGCTGCAGACCTCGTGCCGACTGTGTTTGATATAGCCCACCTGCCAGTTCCGCTCCGTCAGATACTGCACCAGGGAACGGCAGAAGGTGGTCTTTCCCGATGCTTTGAAACCGCTTACCGCAAGCACATAGGGCATTGCGCGACCTCCCTGTTTCTCCGCGGCGCCGGCAGAGGCGTCACGCCGGTTCCAGCTCCATCTGGCCGAGCTGCTGCTGCACGCGCACCACACGGGTCCTGATCGGGTCGCCGAGACGATAGGTCTTGCCGCTTCTGCTCCCGATCATCGCCTGCTGGGGCTCCACATAGCGATAGAAATCCCCTTCCAGAAACCGTACCGGCAGAAAGCCTTCGGCGGTGTTGGAGAGCTCCACAAAGAGCCCCTGGGAGACCACACCGGAGATATTGCCCTGGAAGACCTCGCCGGTGCGGGTGGCCATGTATTCCAGGATCTTCATCCGTTTCGAGGCACGCTCCAGCTCGTCCACCGTCTCCTCGCGGGCGGTGGCGTGTTCGGCGACGGCCTTGAACTCGGCATAGCGATCCATGAGCCGTGCGGGCGGCGTTCCGTGGACCACAAGCGCCTTGACCACCCTGTGGACCACCAGGTCGGCGTAGCGCCTGATGGGAGAGGTGAAGTGGAGATACCGCTCCAGAGCCAGGCCGAAATGCCCGCTTGGTGCGGGCTTGTACTGGGCGCGGGGCAGCGACCGGAGCAGCAGCGTCTGGATGAGGCGCCGCCGCCTGGTCTTCTTCGCCTTCTCCGTGATCGCCCGCATGGCGCTGTGGTCGGGGCGGATACGGCCTTTCCAGATCCCGAGGATCTCCAGCAGGTGCCGCAGCCGGTCGAGCTTCTCCTCGCTGGGCGTATCGTGGACACGGAAGACCGCAGGCACCTTGCGCTCCTCCAGAAAACGGGCCACCAGCTCGTTGGCCAGCACCATGTACTGCTCCACGATCCGGTAGGTCCAGTACCGCTCCTTGACCCGGACCGAAAGCGGGGTCCCCGCGGCATCCAGCCGCACCTCCGCCTCGGGCATATCGAAGCCCAGCATCCCTGCTTTGGTGCGCTTCCGCTCCAGGAGCGCGGCGACCTCGCTGAGCGCCCTCAGGGTGCCGAGCAGCTGCTTCCCGCCGGCACGCTCCGCTCCCCTGTCCAGGATATGCTGGGCCTCGGCGTAGCTCAGCCGCTCATCCACCTCCACGAGCGCCGGGGTGATGCGGTACCGCTCCACCTCACCCTCTCTGTCGAGCTCCACCATAACGGAGAGGCTCTCCCTGGACTCCCCGCTGCGGAGACTGCAGCGGTCGGAGGAGAGCTGGGGGGGAAGCATGGGCACCACCCGGTCCACCAGGTAGAGCGAGAAGGCCCGCCGTCGGGCCTCGCGGTCCAGGGCGCTCCCTTCGCGCACATAGGCCGAGACATCGGCGATATGCACCCACACACGCCACCCTCCTCCCTCGCGGGGCTCGATGGAGAGGGCGTCGTCGAAGTCCTTGGCCTCCTCGGGGTCAATGGTGACGGTAAAAAGGGACTGCAGATCCTCGCGTTCCTCCTGCCCTCTCTCTGCAACCGCAAGGGCTTCGTCGGCCTCCCGCCAGGCGGCCTCGGGAAACTCCGCCTGCACATCGTACTGCTCCATCAGGGCGGCGACACCCGTGCCCGGCTCCTCCTCGCCGCCGAGATGCCGCGTAATCCGCACCGAAGGCTCTCCGGCGCCGGGATAGCGGAGGATCTCGGCCACCACCACCGAACCGTCTTCCACCGCAGCTCCGCCATCTTCAAGGAGAAATTCCTCTTCGATGCGGGGATCCCTGGGGAACAAGCGGGGCTTCCCCTTTCGGCCCTGCCGCCGTACGGTCCCGACAATCTTGGACATCCCGCGGTGGAGCACACGGACCACGCTTCCGGAGGGGCGCTCCTCTTCGCCGTTGCTCCGCACCAGCACATGGTCGCCGTGCATGGCGCTCCCCTTGTCATCGGGGGGAATGAAGATGTCTTCCATATCATCCTCGTCGGGAGCGACAAAGGCAAACTGCCGGGGATGCACACTGATGATACCCGGGAGCATGCCGACGGCCCGGGCCCAGAAGATCCGTCCCTGGCTGTCCCGGTACACCCGGCCTTCCTGTTCCAGAGTTCGGAGAAGCTCCTTGAGCTTCCCCCGATCCCGGCCGCTTGCGTTCATCGCTTTGGCAAGTCTGGAAAGCCGTATCCCTTTCCTGGAGGAGCTCCGTTGCAGCGCATCGATCACCTGCTGTCGTTCCACCGATATTCCTTCCTCACTGATTTTGTCAAACAGTCACATCCATTCTTTCTCCTGTTGCTACTCCCATTCGATTGTAGCAGGGGGCTTGCCGGTTACATCGACAACCACCCTGTTGATCTCGGGGATCTCGTTACAGATCCTCCGGGCCACCCCGTCGAGCAGGTCGGCGGGGAGACGCGTCCAGTCGGCGGTCATGCCGTCCTGGGCTTCCACGGCGCGCAGCGCCGCCACCTCCGCATAGGTACGGATATCGCCCATCACACCGACGGTGCGTACCGGCAGCAGCACCACGAAGGCCTGCCAGATCTCGTTGTAGAGACCTGCCTTCCGGATTGCGTCGATAAAAACGGCGTCGGCCCGGCGGAGGGTCTCCAGCCGTTCCGGAGAGAGCTCGCCGAGGCAGCGCACCGCAAGACCCGGGCCGGGGAAGGGATGCCGCTCCAGGATACCCCCCGGCACACCGAGGAGCCTCCCGATACGCCGGACCTCGTCCTTGAAAAGGTCCCGCAGGGGCTCCAGCACCTGGAGATCCATGTCCTCCGGCAGACCACCCACATTGTGGTGGGTCTTGATGGTCGCCGCCCCCTTGCCGCGCTTGCCGCTCTCGATGATATCGGGATAGAGTGTCCCCTGCAGCAGCCAGTCCGCACCGCCGTCGCGCTCCGCCGCCTCCTCGAAGACCCTGATGAAGACCTCGCCGATGATGCGTCGTTTCCGCTCGGGGTCACTGACCCCCTTCAGCGCCGTGAGGAATCGCTCCGAGGCGTCGACATGGCGCACCCTCAGGTCAAGAGCCTCGAAGGCCTGCATCACCTCCCGGGCCTCGTTCAGACGGAGGAGGCCGTTGTCGACGAAGATGCACTCCAGCCGGTCGCCGACGGCGTGGTGGGTCAGCGTGGCCGCCACGGTGGAGTCCACACCCCCCGACAGACCGCAGACGATCTTCTCGCCCCGGGTCTGTTTCCGGATCTCCGCTATCTTCTCCTCGCTCCAGGCGCCGAGATCCCAGCTGGGTTCGCAGCCGCAGATACCGTAGAGGAAATTCCGGAGGATCTCCTGTCCGTACTGGGTATGGACCACCTCCGGATGAAACTGGATGGCGATCAGGTGGCCCTCCGGGGTGGCGAAGCCCGCCGGAACACCACCGGCGCTCTCGGCAAGCGAGACGGTCCCCTCCGGAAGTGTCGCGACCCGATCCCAGTGGCTCATCCAGACGGTAAGCTCCCGGGGGATCTCCGTAAACAGCGGATGGTCGGCGGTGATCCGGATGTCCGTTCTCCCGTATTCGGCGCTCTCTCCCTTGGTCACCTCACCGCCCATCACGTGGGCCATGGTCTGCATGCCGTAGCAGATGCCCAGAACGGGAAAGGTTTGCCGCAACAGCTCCGGTGCGATGGCCGGCGCCCCTTCCTCGGGAGCGCTGGCGGGCCCGCCGGAAAGCACCACGCCGGAGGGGTCTCTGGCGATGATCTCTTCGCAGGGCGTGTCCCAGGGGAGGATCTCGCTGTAGACCTTGGCGTCCCGGATTCGACGGGCGATAAGCTGGGTGTATTGCGAACCGAAATCGATGACGATGATTGTATCGCTTCCTTGCATTGGACCAGGCGCATCCTTCGGCGCCCTTCACCTCCAGAGATACTACATATGCCCCGTTACAGGCATCATACCAGAAGTCCCGCCTGAAGGAACGTGCAAAAAAGAGAGGGCCCCCGCGAGGGGGACCCTGCTCCGCTGATCTCTATGGTACGGGTCGGAGGCCGGACTAGAATCCGCCCATGCCTCCCATGCCGCCCATTCCACCCATGCCGCCCATATCGGGGGCACCGCCGCCTTCGCCCTTCTCTTCGGGCTTGTCGGCGATGAGGCTCTCGGTCGTCACGACCATGGCCGCGATGGAACCGGCGTTCTGGATGGCGCTGCGGGTCACCTTGGCGGGATCGATGATGCCTGCCTGGATGAGATCCTCGTAGCCGCCGGTGACGGCGTTGAGACCGTGGTTTTTCTCCAGGCCGCGGACCTTTTCCACGACCACATCTCCCTGCATGCCGGCGTTGGCGGCGATGAGATGCAGCGGGGAGGAAAGGGACTTCAGGACAGCCGTGGCGCCGGTCTTCTCGTCGCCTTCCAGCTTCTCGATGTATTTCTCGAGAGCGCTGATGCTGTTGACCAGGGAGACACCGCCGCCTGCGACGATCCCCTCTTCGACAGCAGCGCGGGTGGCGTTGAGGGCGTCCTCGATGCGGTGCTTGAGCTCCTTCTGCTCCGTCTCGGTGGCCGCGCCGACCTGGATCATGGCGACACCGCCGACGAGCTTGGCCAGACGCTCCTGCAGCTTCTCCTTGTCGTAGTCGGAGGTGGAATCCTCAAGCTCCTTGCGGATCTGGGCGGCCCGCTTGCGGATCTCCTCGGGCTTGCCGCCGCCTTCGACGATGGTGGTCTCCTCTTTGGTGACGCGGACCTTCTTGGCCTCACCGAGCATGGACATGTCGGCGTTCTCCAGCTTGACACCCAGTTCCTCGCTGACGACCTGGCCGCCGGTGACGGTGGCGATGTCGTGGAGCATGGACTTGCGGCGTTCGCCGAAACCGGGAGCCTTGACAGCGGCGACCTGCATGGTGCCGCGGAGCTTGTTGACCACCAGGGTGGCCAGCGCTTCGCCCTCGATATCCTCGGCGATGATGAGGAGCGGCTTGCCGGACTGGGCCACCTTCTCAAGGAGGGGGAGCATGTCCTTCACGTTGCTGATCTTGCTGTCGTGGATCAGGATCTGGGCCTTGTCGAAGGAGGTCTCCATCCGCTCGGGATCGGTGACCATGTAGGGGCTCACGTAGCCCTTGTCGAACTGCAGGCCTTCCACCATCTCCAGCGTGGTGCCGACGGTCTGGCTGTCCTCGACAGTGATGACGCCTTCCTCGCCCACCTTCTCCATGGCTTCGGCGATGAGCTCGCCGATGGCCTTGTCGTTGGCGGAGATCGCGGCGACCTGGGCGATCTTGTTGCGGTCTTTCACCTCGATGGAAAGACCCTTGATCTCATCGACAACCACGTCGACGGCCTTCTCGATGCCGTTGCGCATCAGAATGCCGTTGGCGCCGGCTGCCACATTCTTGAGCCCTTCGCGGATCATGGCCCGGGCGAGAACGGTGGCGGTGGTGGTGCCGTCACCGGCCACGTCGTTGGTCTTGCTGGCGACCTCCTTGATCAGCTGGGCGCCCATGTTCTCGAAGGCATCCTCCAGCTCGATCTCCTTGGCGATGGTCACGCCGTCGTTGGTGATCGTGGGGGAACCGAACTTCTTCTCCAGCACCACATTGCGGCCCTTGGGACCAAGGGTGGCGCCTACTGTATTCGCTACGTGGTCTATGCCGTCTTCCAGGGCCCTGCGGGCGTTTTCACCGTACTTGATAATCTTTGCCATTCTCTGTTGCACCTCCTGTAATGATAACGTAGTTCTCGGTCAGGTCTGCTATGCCGCCGACAGATCGGTTATTCGGCGATGGCGAGCACGTCGCGCTCGCTGAGGATGAGGTAGTCGTCGCCCTCAACGTTGACCTCCGTGCCGCCGTACTTGCTGAAGATCACCTTGTCGCCCTTCTTCACTTCCAGGGGAAGCTTCTGTCCGTTGTCGAGAACCTTGCCGGTGCCGACAGCGACAACCTCACCTTCCTGGGGCCGCTCTTTGGCGGTGTCGGGCAGGTAGATGCCGCCCTTCGTCTTCTCGTCCTGAGTCAGTACCTTGATCACGATCCGGTCTCCAAGGGGCTTGAGATTCACGTGCAATCCCTCCTTATTGATTTATCGCTATTAGCACTCAACGAAGATGAGTGCTAACTTCGCCAGGGCAAATACTACGTCCTCACCGCCTCAAGCTCAACGTCGCTCAAGGCGGTTCAGGGCGAAATATTATCCAAAATTGCCTCTGGGCTTCCTTTAAGGCGTCATTGCTCCCTATTTGTTCGAAAGGGCTTAGAGCAACGGCAGAGGGAGCGAGGGGTCCGGCGCAAGGGAGAGGTCGGAACGCACCCCCCGCCGCCAGGCGCTGTACCCTGCGGCGGCGATCATGGTGGCGTTGTCGGTGCAGAGCCCCCGGGGCGGCAGATAGGTCTCCAGGTCATCGAGCAGAGCCATCCGCCTCCGCAGCTCGGAGTTGGCGGCCACACCGCCGGAGACGGCGACCCGGGAAACACCGGTCCGGCGGGCAGCCAGACGGATCTTGGCCAGCAGTGCAGAGACCGCAGCGTGCTGGAAGGCAGCGCAGATATCCGCCCCCGGGAGGTCGGCGCCGGCCTGTCGGCACGCCCGCACCACCCAGAGCACCGCCGTTTTCAGGCCGCTGAAGCTGAAGGCGATCTCGTCGCTATTCTTCATGGGAACGGGGAAGGCAAAGGAACCGGGGTCTCCGCTCCCGGCGAGACGGTCCACCTCGGGGCCTCCCGGATAGTCGAGATCCAGGAGTTTGGCCACCTTGTCGTAGGCCTCCCCCACGGCGTCGTCCCGGGTGCGGCCCAGGACCCGGTAGTCCCCCAGAGCACGGACGAGGACAAGCTCCGTATGGCCGCCGGAAGCGATCAGGCTGAGGAAGGGAGGAGTCAGCTCGGGGAAGGCGGTGACGTTGGCGAAGATATGCCCCTCCAGGTGGTTGACCCCGATCAGCGGCAGCTCCCATGCCTGGGCGAGGCCCTTGGCGCACATCACCCCCGTCAGGAGCGACCCCATGAGCCCCGGTCCGGCGGTGACGGCGATGAGGTCCAGCTCCCGGGCCGGATTGTTGACGCCCGCCTCGGCGAAGACCTCCTGCAGCAACGGCAGCAGCACCTCCTGATGCCGCCGCGACGCCCGCTCCGGGACCACCCCGCCGAAGGGGGCATGGTCCGCATTCTGGCCGGCGATCCTCGAGGCCAGCTCCTCCCGCTGCCCCCTGAGGACGCAGACCCCCGTATCGTCACAGCTTGTTTCAATGCCCAGGGTCATCCCTTCGGTCACTGACTACGCCTCCTCTCATACATCCTTACCCTTCTGTTTGCGCCGCAAGGCCCCGCGTATCCAGCTCCACTCGTCACAACCGATCCGGAGCGTCAGCAGGGTATAGCAGGCAGCACCCACCAGAATCGTGACACCCATCCAGCCCGCCCGGAGCAGTGCGCCCGCAGCCTCAGGATAGGGAATCCAGCCTGTCCACAGCACAACACTCCCGGCCATGGCCCCCGCTGCGGCGAGGATCTTTGCGTTCCATGCCGATTCGAAAACGGGAATGCCCCGCCCCAGAGCATGCCTGAGGATCAGGTATCCACAGAACGCCGAAGCGGTGAAACCAGAGGCGATGCCCAGAGCGATCCCCCTGTAGCCCAGGAACTGCATCAGCGTGAGGCTCGCCGTCAGGTTCACCACCACGCCCGATCCCGTCACCACCATGGCGCCGCGGGGCAGACCCAGGGCGTAGAGCGCCCGCATCAGCACGGTGGTGCAGGCCATGCCCGGCAGACCCAGGGCGAACATGGCCAGGGCGCCGCTGGTCCGCTCCAGCGCCCAGAGATCGAAGGCCCCGCGGAAAAAGAGCAGATGCACCAGCTCCCGGGAGACCAGCACCATCCCCGCCATCACCGGCACCACGATAAAGAGGGCGAAGCGGAGGGCGTCGCGCATGAAGTCGACAAAGGCATCCCCTTCGTCCGCAGAGAGACGGGAGAGCAGCGGCAGCACCGCCTGGGAGATGGCGACCACAAAGAGCCCCAGCGGCAGCTGCAGCACCCGGTCGGCGTAGTTCATGGCGCTGATGGTCCCCCCTTCGAGGAAGGAGGCCAGCATCCGGCTGATCACCGGATTGACCTGATTCAGGGAGAGCCCTGCGGCATAGGGCAGAAAGAGCGCCAGCATCCGCCGCAGCTCCGGGTCGTCCCGCCTCGGCTTCGCGGGGATCAGGGGCATGGCCAGGTGGGCCGCCCAGAACCACTGGAGCAGCCACTGGATCAAGCCGCCGAGCAGCACCGCCGCCACCAGGCTCCACACGCCTATCCGTTCCGCCAGGAGCACCGCCACGGTGATGAAGGCGATATTGCTGCATGCCGGCGCCACCGCCGAGACAAAGAAGCGTTCCATGCTGTTCAGCACCCCCATGGCCAGCGCCGCCAGGGAGACAAAGAGCAGAAAGGGGAAGACCATCCGGGTCATGCGGGCCGCCAGCGCCAGTCCCTCGCCGCTGAATCCCGGCGCCAGGATACGTGCCAGCCAGGGCGCACAGAGGATGCCCCCGACCACCGTCAGGGTTCCGGCGACGAGGAGCACCGTCATGGCCTGCCGGGCCAGCGAAAGCGCCCGCCGCTTCCCGGCGCTCTCGAGCGTCCGGGAAAAGACGGGGACAAAGGAAGCGGAGAGGGCGCCTTCGGCGAGGAGCTGCCGGGAGAGATTGGCCAGCGTATAGGCCACGTAGAAGGCGTCAAGCTGCCTGGTGGCGCCGAAGAAGGCCGCTACCAGGATCTCCCGGGCCAGACCGAGAAAACGGCTCGCCAGGGTTCCCAGCATCATCGTCAGTGCGTGTCGGACCATCCGGATATTGCGGGAACTCACCGTTTCGGCTACCCTCCTTGCGTGCGGTACAGTATGGGATATGCGCGGAAAGGAATGAGAGGCATGATACACGATAGCAAGGAAACCGTCATCTGGGGCGTCGGCAATCCTCTCTACGGCGACGACGGCGCCGGCGTCCGGCTGGCCGAGAGACTGCAGCGGCTCGCCCCCGCCGGCATGGAGGTCCAGATCTGCGAGACCGTGCCGGAGAACTACCTCGCCCCGCTGCGGAAGGCACCGCCTGCGCTCCTGCTGGTGGTCGACGCCGCCGACATGGGGCTCCCCGCCGGAACGGTGCGCCGCACCACCACGCCAGGCTGCGCCGGGGCTCCCTGGAGCAGCCACGGCATCGGCCTCCCCCAGCTCCTGGCGACACTGGATGGGACAACGGACATATGGTACATCGGCATCCAGCCCCGCTCCACGGAGCTCTCCCTGGAGCTCACCGACGCCGTCGCCGCAAGCGTGGGCGACCTCTCCGCCACCCTCGCCGCCGGAAGGTGGGAATCCATCCCGCTCCTCTACCAGGAGAACCGTTCACCGAGGTAGAACTTGCGGGCCACCTCGCTCTCGGCGACCTCTTTGGGGCTCCCCTCGATGACGATCTGTCCCTGGTGGATCAGACAGGCACGGTCGGTGATGGCCAGGGTATCCCGCACATTGTGGTCCGTCAGGAGGATCCCGAAGCCCCTGTCGCGCAGCCCCAGGATGATCTGCTGGATATCGTAGACAGCGATGGGGTCGATCCCGCTGAAGGGCTCGTCAAGCAGCAGGAAGGCCGGCGAGATGGCAAGGCAGCGGGCGATCTCCAGCCGTCGCCGCTCACCGCCGCTCAGGGCGTAGCCGGGCACGTCGGCCACCTCGTTGAGCCCCAGATCGTCCAGGAGCCGTTCCAGCATGGCGTACCGCTCCCCCTGTTCGTACTCCTGCTCTTCCAGGACCAGGGCCAGGTTGCGGCGCACCGAGAGATCCCGGAAGACCGAGGCCTCCTGAGGGAGGTAGCCCAGACCGAGGCGCGCCCGGCCGTACATGGGCAGATCGGTGAGGTGCCGGTCGTTGAGATAGACCACCCCGCTGTCCGGCGGGACAAGACCGACGAGCATGTAGAAGGTGGTGGTCTTTCCCGCTCCGTTGGGGCCCAGAAGCCCGACGATCTCCCCTTCGGCCACCTGGATCTTCAGCGCGGACACGACGGTGCGTCCCTTGTAGGATTTGCCGAGTCCTCTGCCTACCAGCATCGAGCCCATGGCATCACTCCTCTGTCAGGGATTGGTATTCAGCGGAAAGGTCAACTGTGGCTTCCCGATGGCTTCAATGCGACGGGAATCCATGTGGTAGACGATGCTCTCGGCGCTGATGGAACGCTTCCCCTGCTCCGCATGGGCCCCGCCGGTGATCACCGTGGTCCCCCGGTCGATGGAATAGACACATCTCTCGCCAGTGATCTCCACAGGCTCCGTCTCCGGCCTGTCCACCCTCAGGCGGATACCGCCGGAGGCGACGAAATCGGTGATCTCCGTCCCGTCCACCTCTCCCTCGATGGCCGCTGCCGAAACGGTGAGGGATTCCTCCCTGTCCACATAACGCCTGAGCGTGTCGACACGCCACTGGTTCCCCTCCCGGATAAAGGAATCGGCTTCCACCAGCTGTTCCCCCATGACGGCCTGGATATCGCCGCTGGCGCTGTAGCGGGGCGGTGTCCCGGGAGAGAGACGGACGTTGTCGGCGATCAGCAGGCTGCCGGCGTGGCGCAGTTCGACGCCGCCGGAGACGCGCACCTCCATTTCCGTTCCCTTGACATACTCCAGCGACTGGCAGAGCAGGGAAAGCTCCTCGTTGGGCCAGTCCGCCGACACGGCCCCCGAAAGATTGACATAGCCTCCATCTCCCTTCGCCCAGCCCCGCTCCGCGGTGAGGACGCCCCCCTGGGCGCTCACCCGCACATCGCCCGAGGCGGCCACCATCGAGCGTTCGGCGTCGTAACGGAGCACATCCGCCGTGAGATGGGTCTGCCCGGCGGCCCATCCGCAGGAGATCCATCCACACCATACCAGCACAAGCGCCAACAAAGCCGGCACACGCCGCATCGTTCCACCCCCTATTCCTGCCTCCCCTCCGGGGAGACAAGCAGTTCGGCGATCTGGACGGCATTCAGCGCCGCCCCCTTGCGGAGGTTGTCGGCCACCACCCAGAGGGCGACACCGCCGAGCATCCCCGTGTCCCACCGGATACGCCCCACATAGACCGGATCGGTGCCGGCGGCGGCCAGGGGAGTCAGACAGCCCTCGCCCCGGTCGGGACCGCAGACCTCCACCCCCGGCGCGTCCTCCAGCAGTTCCGCAACCTCCCCGGGGGTCACCTCCTCGGCACAGCGCACCGTCACGGAGACAGCGTGCCCGCGCCGTACCGGAACACGCACCGCCGTACAGCTTACCTGGAGCCAGGGAGCATCGAGGATCTTCCGGGACTCCCGGACCATCTTCCACTCCTCGCCGCTGATGCCGTACTCGTCAAAGGAGCCGATCTGCGGCAAGACATTGAAGGCAATCGGCTCGGGGTACACCGACGGCGCGAAGGCTCCGTCCCGCAGCGCCGCTTCGCTGCCCCGGTCCAGCTCCTCCACGGCGGCGTTGCCGCTTCCCGATACGGACTGGAAGGTGACGGCATGAAAGGAAAGCAGCTCCCTGGCCCGGTGGATCGGGTGCAGCGCCGCCACGGTCTGGATGGTGGCGCAGTTGGGGTTGGCGATGATCCCTCGATGGCCCAGCGCCGCTTCGGGATTGACCTCCGGCACCACCAGGGGGACATCCGGTTCCATCCGCCAGGCGGAGCTGTTGTCGATCACCACCGCTCCGGCCTCGGCCGCAACGGGCGCCCACTCCCGGGAGACCCCGGCGCCGGCGGAAAAGAGCGCGATATCCACCCCATCGAAGGCCTCTGCCGAGACGGGGCACACCTCCACACGCTCGCCGGCGAAGGAAACGCTCCTGCCGGCGGAACGTTCCGAGGCAAGGGGCACCAGGCTGTCCACAGGAAAGGAACGCTCTTCCAGAATGGAACACATCTCCCCACCCACCAGGCCTGTGGCGCCGAGCACGGCGACCCTCATTGGAGCGCCTCCTCCACGAAGTGCCGGTGCAGCGCCGCCACCGCCTCCTGCACATTCTGCGAGGTCACGACACAGGTGATGGACTGCGCCGAGGAGGCGATCATATCGATGTTGATCCCCTCCTCGGCAAGCAGCGAGAACATCTGCGAGGGCACCTCGGGATGGTTGGCGATCCCGGCCCCGACCACGGAGATCCGGGCCACCTCGGTATCGAAGGTCACCCCCTGGGCCTCGATCTCCTTCGAAAAGGCCCGGCAGACATCGATGGCCTCGCCGAGCAGGTCCTTGCGGATCAGGAAGGCCATATCCTGCACATCACCGCGCATCACGCTCTGGATGATCATCTCCACTCCCACGCTCTCCTCGGCCAGCTCCGTGAGCAGCCGGGCGGCCACCCCCGGCACATCCGGAACGCCGAGGACGGCGACCTTGGCCACGTTGAGATCGTGGGTCACCGCCTGGACAACCAGTCGTTCGTGCACATCTTCCCGCATCACCCATGTCCCCTCCTCTCGATCAAAGGACGAAGCAACATAGACCGGCATCCCGTACCGGGCGGCCAGCTCCGCGCTCCGACCCTGCAACACCCGTGCCCCCGTCACCGCCATCTGGAGACAGACCTCCCAGGAGACGGCGCCGAGCTTTACGGCTCCCGGGACCACCCGCGGGTCCGCCGAGTAGATCCCCGGGACATCCGTATAGATACGGCAGCTCTCGGCCTCCAGGGCGGCCGCCAGCGCGATGGCCGACAGATCGGAACCGCCCCGCCCCAGGGTGATCACATCACCCCTGGGACCCTGGGCCTGGAATCCCGCCACCACGGGGATACAGCCTTCATCGAGGGCCTGCTGGACCTGCCCGGCGCGGATCTCCCGCACCCGGCCCTCCATGAAGTATCCGTCGGCCCGGAAGCCGGCCTGCGGCCCGGTGAAGGACCGGGCGCGCATGCCCATCTTTCCCAGGGCCAGGGAAACCAGGGCAATGGTCTGCTGCTCGCCTGTGGCCAGCAGCTGGTCCATCTCCCTGCGGTCCAGAGCGCCCACCTCGTCGGCCAGAGAAAGCAAGCCGTCGGTGGTCTTGCCCATGGCCGACACCACCACGACAACCTGATTCCCCTGTTCACGGAAGGCGTGGACGCGCTCCGCCACGGCCCGGATGCGCTCCGGCGTGGCCACGGAGCTCCCCCCGAACTTCAGCACTAACAGGGACATAGGGCTCCCTCCCGGTGGACCTGCGCCCCGCCCTCGTCGATATCGAGCACGTAGAACCGCGAACGGACGCCGTGTTCGGCGAAGATCCGGCACATCCGTTCCGCCGCGTATTTGGGCGTTCCCTCCACAAAGGCCATCATGCTGGGGCCGGACCCGCTGATGGCCACCCCCCGGCAGCCGGGGCACTCTTTGACCTCCTCGAGGATGTTCTCCCCGCCGGGGAAGAGGCGCGCCCGGAACTGCTGGTGCAGTTTGTCCTCCGTGGCCCAGGCAAGGTGCTCCCAGGCTCCGGTGGCCCAGGCCGCCGTCAGCAGGGCCGCCCGACTGACATTGAACACCGCATCCTTCAGCGGCACCGATTCCGGCAGGGCATCCCGGGCGTCGGCGGTATTCACCAGATACTCCGGTACGGCGACAACCACCGTCATCCGTTCCGGCAACGAGGAGAGCTTCACGTGCCGCAGCGTTCCGTTGTCGAGACAGCTGACCACCATCCCGCCCAGACAGGCGGGCACCACATTGTCGGGGTGCCCCTCCAGCCGGACCATCAGATCCAGAAGTTCCTCCCTGGGGAAGGGCCGTTCCCGCAGCGCATTGGCGAGCAGCACTCCCCCCACCACGGCGCTGGCGGAACTCCCCAGACCGCGGCAGAGCGGCACGGCGTTGAGGGCCCGGAAGGCGAGCCCCGGGGGCTCCCGGCCCCACTCCGTAAAGGCCTGTTCGTAGCAGCGTATGGCCAGATTCGCAGCGGGATCGTCCAGCTCCCGGCTCCCTTCGCCGACCACCTCCAGGCGGTACTCCCCCACTTCGAGGATCTCCAGAGCCTCATAGATATTGTAAAACGAAAGCGCCATTCCCAGTGTATCAAATCCCGAGCCCAGATTGGCACTGGTCGCCGGAACCCGGACACGTACAAGCGGCGTCACCGTCCAAGCACCCCCTTCAGGGCATCCCAGCTGTCGTCGATCTCCCGAGGGGCCGGGAGGGCATCGATCACCGCCTGGGGGTCCTTCAATCCGTTGCCGGTGAGCACCATGACCACCTTCTTCCCTGCGGGAAGCTCCCCTCTCTCCGCAAGCCGCTTCAGACCGGCAAGCGGCGCACAGGAGGCGGGCTCGGCAAAGATGCCCTCCCGGGAAGCCAGTTCCCGCTGTGCCGCAAGGATCTCCCGGTCACTGACCGAACCAAAGGCACCTCCGGACATCCGCGCCGCCCAGCGGGCCTTGGCCGCGTTCACCGGCCGGCCGATCCGGATGGCCGTAGCGACGGTCTCCGGGGTATCCACGGGCCGCCCCGTCACCATGGGCGAGGCACCTTCCGCCTGGAACCCCATCATCTGCGGTACCCGGGAGGTCATACCTATCCGACGGTACTGGACAAAGCCCGCCCAGTAGGCGGTGATGTTCCCGGCGTTGCCCACCGGGATGGCCAGCCATTCCGGCGCATCGCCCAGCTCGTCGCAGATCTCCCAGGCCGCCGACCGTTGCCCCCAGAGGCGGAAGCGGTTGACGGAATTGACAATGGCCAGTCCCAGCTGGTCCGAGGCCCGGCGGGCCAGTTCCAGGGCCCTGTCGAAGTTGCCTCGGACCGCCACCACCTGCGCCCCGTAGAGCAGCGCCTGAGCCAGCTTGCCCATGGCCACATTCCCTGCGGGCAGCAACACATAGCAGGGGATGCCGGCATGGGCCGCGTAGGCCGCGGCGGATGCCGAGGTGTTCCCCGTGGATGCGCAGACCACCGCCCCGGCTCCTTCCTCCAGCGCCTTGGAGACAGCCAGCACCATCCCCCGGTCCTTGAACGACCCTGTGGGGTTCATCCCGTCGAACTTCGCGTAGAGGTCTATGCCCAGGGCACGCCCCAGGTGGCCGCACCGCACCAGCGGCGTGCCTCCCTCCTCCAGGGAGAGCCTCGGTGTGGCTCCGGCCAGCGGCAACAGCCTCTCATATCTGCGTAACAGTCCCATCTCGTCACCTCCATACAAAAAGGACGTTCCCTCTCCCTATGGAGACGGGGAACGTCCCGCGGTTCCACTCCACTTCCGGCCCTTCGGGCCGGCTCTCTCGACGCGCCCTGGGGGCGCCTCCCGTGCCTTAGCGCAGATGGGATCGGCACATGCTCCCGGGTGGTACGCATCCCCCTGCAGCAGGGACTCTTGCAGCCGCGGAGTCCCTCTCTGTGTGCCGCACCTGGGGGTACGGTCCCGTTCATCGCGTTGGTTCGCATCATAAAGAATGTCTGAAACTATACGACCCAGCGTCAAGCCTGTCAAGCTGAGGAACCGCGTCCGCCAGGAGGGAAGACAGCCGCGACAGCCCGGGTTTCCCGAAGGCGGACAGACAGGCCCGGGAGATGCGGTGGGACCTTTCCGCCGCTTCGCCCCGCGGAAGCGCGCTCTCGCGGCGAGAATGGGCTGCAGACGGGAGAGCGGCGATTGCCATTTTCGGAAGAACTTGTTACAATCCTTCTCCAATGGAGTGGGTCCTGAAATGAGAAGCGGAGGTCGATTTTTATGACACAAGCACAGACGCAAAACGGCAAAATTCAGATGACCAAAGAAGGCTACGAAAAACTCAAGGAAGAGCTTGTTTCCCTTCGAACCGAAGGCCGCTCGGAGATCGCCCGCAAACTCGAAGAGGCCAGGAGTTTCGGTGATCTCAGCGAAAACGCCGAATACCACGCCGCAAAGGAAGAGCAGGCCCAGATGGAGACCCGGATCCAGTGGCTCGAATCCCGTTTGAGCCGGGTGGATCTCGTGGACACCAAGAGCATCGACACCAGCAAAGTGGGGCTCGGCGCCACGGTGACGATCCGGGATCTGGGCAACGCCAGGGAGTACACCTACACCATCGTCGGCTCCGACGAAACAGACCCCAAACA
This sequence comes from Synergistales bacterium, assembly GCA_021736445.1. Lineage (NCBI taxonomy): Bacteria > Thermotogati > Synergistota > Synergistia > Synergistales > Synergistales bacterium. Next base: position 56,717 of record JAIPGA010000003.1, read on the forward strand.
GAGCCGCATCTCCCAGGCCAGCCCCGTCGGCCAGGCGCTGCAGGGCAAATCCATCGGGGATGTCGCCCAGGTCAAGGTGCCCAAGGGAATCCGGGAGCTCAAGATCCTCGATATCCGCGCCAACTAGAAGGCGATCCGGCGGCGAAGGCGGTCCCGCTGTCAGAGGCCCTCTGCACCAGGTGACCAAGGAGATCGGCGAAGGAATAGCCGGCGGCCTTCGCCGCCTTGGGCACCAGGCTGGTTCCCGTCATCCCCGGCACGGTGTTCACCTCGAGCAGGGCGGGTGCGCCTTCGCCGGAAAACCGGAGATCCACGCGGCTGTATCCTCTGCAGCCGAGCGCGATATGCGCACCGAGGGCATGCCGGCGGACCGCATCGGCGGCCTCCTCCCCCAGCGCGGCGGGCACCACGTAACTGCAGCAGCCCCGGGAGTACTTCGCCTGATAGGAGTAGAGACCGTTCAGCTCGTCGGGCACGATCTCCACCACGGGGAGCGCCTCCAGACCGCCCCGGAGGTCTTCGAGCACCGTAACCGTCAGCTCCCGACCGGGGATATAGCGCTCCGCCAGGATCGCATCATCGTGGCGGAACGCCCTGGCGGCGGCATGCTCCAGTTCATCCCGACGCTCCACGATGGTGATGCCCACAGTGCTGCCGCAGGAACAGGGCTTGACCACCACCGTCCCGAAGACATCCAGCAGCTCCGACGCCACGCCGAGGAAACGCGCTTCGTCGGCCGCGCTCCCCTCCACCCACTCGGGGGTAGGCAGCCCCTGGGCCCGGAAACGGAGTTTGCTCAGCGATTTGTCCATCGCCACCATGCAGCTCTCCGGACCGCTCCCCGTATAGGGGACCTCCAGCAGCTCCAGCATCGACTGCAGTCGCCCATTCTCCCCCCAGGAGCCGTGCAGGGCGACAAAGACCACCGGGCGGGCTCCCTCACGCCGGACCTGCTCGACGGCGGCGATGAGATCGGCGGCTTTCCGCAGTTTACAGCCCCGGACGGTCCATTCCGTTCCACCGAGCGCATCGAGCACCGCCTTGCCGCTGGCCAGCGACACCTCCCGTTCCGGACCCTCTCCTCCGTAGGCCACAAGCACCACAGTCCCGCCCATCACGGCACACCCTGACGGTTGGTGTGGGGAATGCCCTCCGGAACCGCCCCCGGTCTGTCGAGTTCGTTCTCACCCAGGGCAACCCCCTGTCCCGGGAAGGCCGTCACCTCGATGAGCAGACCGACCCAGTCGTTGTCCCCGACAAGATCGTCCCGAACGGTCAGCTGCCAGAGAAGACAGCCCTGGTCGAAATCGAGCAGGTAGGCCATCTCCTCGAGATCCTCCTCTTTCAGATCGTAACCGCCGCGCATGGAGAGGGTCCAACGACGGTCGAAAGGAACGGAGAGCCACTGGTAGAGCTCACGAACATCGTCGTAGTCGTCCCACCTCATGGGGGAATCGCCGCGGACCCAGCGCTGGAAATAGCTGGTCGTCATGGGCAGACTCCCAAGGTACCAGTCGACGCCCGCAACCGCCTCATAGATGGTCTGGCCGGCGTCGTCCGCGCTGTAGTACTTCTGCTGCACCCGGCCTTTCCAGAAGGGGACGGCGTTTCCGCGGGGACGGTCCTCGCTGTAGAGCTCCACGCTCCCCGCCGTACGGTCGGTGTAGACACTGTCCTCCTTGTAGGAACCCCAGCTGCCGCTGAAACGCCAGTAGGCGCCGCTGGCGGAATCGCGTTCCCAGGGCCCCAGGATGGAAAGCTCCGGATACCGCCAGAGGGTGCCCTCAAAGCGTTCTCCCAGTGCCTTGTCGAAATCGAGTTTCTCCTTCTCGCTCCACTGGAGCACGGCCTTCCAGTCGTTGTACCGGGTTTCGATCCCCCATTTGGGGCGCCAGATGCGCCTGTCGCTGTCGCTGTCCCAGCTGTAGGAGGTGCTGTAGAAAACGCTGCTCCGCTCCCCCACCTTCTGTCGGAAGCTCGCCCATCCCTCGAGGTTGGTCTTCGTCCAGTACTGGATACCGGCGCTGACCCTGCCGCTCTCCCACTCGTAGGGGCCCGCGATTCCGATCCCTGCGCCCCGGTCTTCGTCGTATCCCACCAGCGGCATGAAGGAGGTCTCCTGGGTCCTCCTGCGGAGGTCCACGATGTAGTCGAAGGGATAGCGGAAGAGCTGCGTTTCCCCCAGGTAGATGGCAGGCGATTTGACCCGCACCTTTTTGCCCGGCAGCACAAGGATCCGGGATGACTCCAGCCGATAGTGCGGCGGCCGTTCGGGGCAGGTCGTGAAGGTGCCCTTCTTCCACTCCGCCACCTGCTCCTGTCCGCCGGGTTCCGCCGCCCGCGCCTGGCGGCGGGTGATGATGTCCTCGGAGACAGCCTTGTCCACAGGCAGAACCCGGAGCTGTTCGCCGTACAGCCGGACGGCATCGACGCTGCCGGAGGGCTTGGAGATGGTTCCCGATTCACTGCGGAGATCGTAGTCCACCTTCTGTCCGGTGAGGCGGCGGCCCTGCCAGTTGATGACCACCGGCCGGTCCCCGGTGCCGGACGCTTCGATGGTACTGGTCCTGGTGTTCATCTGCATGTAGGGTGACTGGAGCAGCAGCCCCTTGTAGCGGAGGTTCGCGTTGCCCTCCGCCGTGGCGACGCCCCCTGTTTCGTCGTAGGTCACCCGGTCCGCATCGAGGGTCACGTACTCCTCCTGTCCGTCCCGGGAGGGCGTCCCCGTAGGTTGCGGCGCTGCATCCGCCACGGAGCCGGCGGTCAGGACGAAGGCGATGACTGTCAGCGTGATCGTGATGTAACGGCGGCAATCGTTGTGTGCCCGGTATCGTCTCAAAAGCGCGTTCCCCCTAACACTGCCTGCACGTTCCCCGTGAAGAGGAAGACCCCCTTCCGGAAGCTCCCCCGGTCTGCCGAGAGCACGAGGATGTCCCCGCTTTCCGCACGGACCCGCACCCCGCCTGAGAGCACCACCTCCCGTGAAGCGGTGTGGATGCGCCCCTCCGCAGCCGAGAGCTGCAGATGCCCGCGATCTGTGCTCACGCCGCCGTGAACCATCTGCAAAGAAAGGACATCCAGGGATTCCGCAAATGCCCCCCGTGAAGCCCGGAGCGAAACCTGCTCGCCCTGCGCACCGTGGAGATCCGCATCGACGGAACGGGCGTCGATGCCCCTGTCGTGCTTCCGGGCCTCACCGACATGGAGCAACAGATAGCCCTCCGACATCTCGTGGCGGTAGGTGGCTCCGCGCAGGACAATCCCCCGGTCCTGGCCGGTGTCCTGCAGCTGGGGCACCGTGCGGGACAGATCCTTCATCATCAGATAGCCGCCGGCGGCGATCGTTCCCGCCAGAAGCAGCAGCCCCAGGGCTCTACCAGACAATGCGCCAGACCCCGGATTCCTTGACAAGCGTGAGGGTGCGGCTCCGCAACACACGCATGACAAGCAGCTTCTGCGGCGCCGCCACCTTGACCTTCTCCGGCTGCTCCCAACGCAGTTTGTATCCGTTTTTGAGCGCCAGCGCGAAGTTGTCGTCCTCCAGTTTTTCGGCGAAGGCCTCGGCGGTCATGGCCTCCCGGGAGGATTCGGCAAGCAGTTCATACATGGCTCCGGCCTTCTTCTTCCGCCAGAGCTCCAGAAAACGCCGGACCAGCTGCTCCTTCGATTCCCCGAGCACCGCGTCGGGGTGCGGTGCCTCCGGCACCTCGGCAGCCGTCGGCTGATCGGAGGAGACCGGCTGGGGCGGAGCCGTGGGTTCCGGAACCGGTGTGGGGGAAACCCCTGCGCTCTGGGGAAGCACCAGCCAGCGCGGCGGCGTCGGCACCGGCGGTTCCGATGCCTTCGCAGGCTCCGGTGTGGCCGTCGGTTTCGGCACCGGTGTGGGTGTCGGCTTGCGGCGCTCCTGTTCTTCCGACGGCGCGGCGTCGCGCTGCCCTTCCGAGGCGCCGCCCTGCAGCGCTTCGGGGAGCTGCACCACCAGGGCATCGCCGGTGTAGGGCTCCATGTCGGCCGGCGCCCCTTCCCCACCTGTCGGCGCAAAGGCGAAACGCCGGGGTCTCCCGAAACCGAGCCCCAGCAGCTCCACCGTAAAGGACCCCTGCTGTTCCGGAAAGAAAACCAGCCCCTGGGTCACCCCCGTCAGCGGCTCGTCAAAGCGTTTGTCGTAGGATTGAAGCGGCACCTCCCGACCACCTGACGTCCGGAGCACCATCCGATCGGTCAAGGGATTGAGATCGAGCGGATCGCCGCCGAAGTGGTAGACCGTCAGCAGGATCGGCTCGGTGCGGTCGATCTTCAGCTCCTCTACGAAATCCTCCCTGTACCGTGCCCTCTCCGCAGGTGACAGGCCCCGCTTCGCCGCCTCCAGGTCCGCCCAGGGCCCAGCGAGATGTTCCGGATAGTGGACCATCCAGACCAGACAGTCGTCTCCCCAGTGGAAGACGGTATTCCGCTCGAGGATAGAGGAAACCTCCTGAAGAAGCTGCTCCTTCCGCGGCTCGCCAGACACGGCGCCGCCGCTCGCAAAAACGAAAAGAGCCAGTGCAACCAGAAAGATCCCTCGGGTTCGCGCAGTATACATAGAGGGTATCCGTCCGCTCCCCTCCTAGAGGTCGTAGTCGATCACAGCGGAGACCCCGACACCCTGGACCCGACGAAAGCGCTCGATGGGATTCTTGGAATCGATGGGGATCAGAATCTTCACCCGGATCTTGCCCTGGAATGTGGCTTCCACCTGGGCGACCGCTTTGGTCTTGTTGACGGTGTTCTTCGGTCCCGACACCTGCGCGGCGCCGATTCGCGTTCCGGAACCCACGGAGACGATGGGCACCACCTTTGTGGATTCGTCGGACCCGACACCTCTGTTGAAGGTGATGGTGTTGATGAAGTCATTCAGCGGCCCGGCGATGGCATCCACCACAAAGCCCCCGCCAACCACACCGATGATGTCCTTGAGGTCCACGGCCCGGGCCGGTGTCCCGCTTCCGGCCAGCAACGCAACAACCATGAGTACTGCAAGCAGTTTCTTCATTATCTCTCATCCCTTCCTGTTGACGCATCCAGCTCTTCGAGGCGACTGTCGATATCGGCACTCTCCTCTTCCGGGGCCTCCTGAGCGGCCTCCATCCCCGCCGTCTCCAGAGAGCTCTGCAATCCCTCCGGTACGGGGAAGGTCTCGGTCTCCACAGCGTGCTTCGTCTCCAGGTAGAACATGGTCCCCTCGGGCAGTTCCTTATCCTCGCCGCGGACAAAAAAACCGCCGGCCAGGCCGACAGGCCCCAGAAGGGCCAGCCCGACCATGCTCGTGCCCGCCGCCGCCACCACACTCTTGTCCGCCTCGGCGGCCTTCTTGGCCCTGTCTCCAACCGTCACGGGAATCACCGTCGGGCCCAGCGGAGCCAGCTCCCTGAACCGAACGTTGATCTCCGCAGAGCGGCCGAAACTCCTGGGCTGTTTGACCTCCGAGATCTCTCCGTAGACCAGGCTCCCCGCCGGGGCAACAAGGTGGGTGTCCTTAGCCAGACTCCCCACGAGGCTCATGGTCACCACGTCCCCCTTCTGGGCCGTGGAAGGCGAAAGACTCTCATTCAGTCTTACCTTGAGAAGCGTCCCGGCATCAACACGCCGTTTCTCCCAGCCCACGGCGTCCCCGAAGAGCAGGTTCATCAGCCGTTCCAGCCGCATGGCAAGGGGCTTCGACGGTCGGCTGGTTCCGCTGATCTCCTCTTCCAGCCGCTGGACCCGCTGCATCAGGGGTTTACGCGGGTAGCAGCGCTGGTTGATGGCCCATTCGGCCACATCGACCTTGAAAAGCAGCGACGGCTGCGATGCCGATCCCGTGCGCAGAAAATCGAGCAGCGCCTGCTGCCGTTCGGCGATGCTCCCGGGAAGCTCCCTGCCGAACAGATCCTTCTCCACCTTGGCCAGCCGCGGAAGCAGACCGCCCGACGCCACTGATCCGTAGACCGTGGTCTCTACGCTGTTCAGTACCTGAAGGGGCTGCCGTTCGGTATCCTGCGCACACACCGCCGGGGTCGCCGGCAGCATTGCCGCCGCAACCAGCGCAAGAACAATCCCTAGACCTTTCAACGCATCACGCTCCTCTCTGTTGCATAGGGTTCTCTCCTTCCGGCGGCTGCCACGAAATCCCGAAAGAGAGGGTGGGGACGCACCGGCCGCGAGGTGAACTCGGGATGGAACTGCACCCCCACAAACCAGGGGTGATCCACAAGCTCCACAATCTCTACAAGATCGTATCCCTCACAGATCCCCGCGGCCACCATACCGGCCTCGGCAAGCTGCCCCCGGTACCCGTTGTTCAGCTCGTACCGGTGCCGGTGCCGTTCGGCAATAACCTCCTCCGCATAGGCCTTCCCTGCCCTGGTCCCGGCAACGAGACGGCAATTGTAGGCTCCCAGCCGCATGGTCCCCCCCAGATCACGGATCTTCTTCTGCTCTTCCATCAGATGGATCACCGGGTTCGGGGTTCCGGGATCGAACTCCACGCTATGGGCGGCCGCGATACCACAGACATTCCTGGCAAACTCCACCACCGCCACCTGCATACCCAGACAGAGGCCCAGATAGGGGACCCCCTGCTCCCGGGCGAACCCCGCCGCGGCGATCTTTCCTTCGGCTCCACGCGTGCCGAACCCGCCGGGAACGAGGATTCCCTGGACACCCTTGAGCAAAGCTTCCGCGCCTTCCTCTTCCACATCCTCGGCCTCCACGTGGCGCAGACGGATATTCACGCTGCTCGCCACGCCGGCGTGGTGCAGCGCTTCCACGACACTCAGATAGGCATCCTTGTGGCTCACATATTTGCCCACCATGGCGATCTCCACGACCCGCTCCGCCGAGGCGGCGCGCTCCACAAAGCTTCTCCAGTCGTCCATGGAGGGTTCGCAGCCCCGCTCCATCTCCAGGTGATCCAGGACCAGCGTGTCGAACTGCTGCTCACAGAGGGTGAGGGGAACCTCGTAGATGCTTCGGGCGTCCAGCTCCTCCACAACGGCACGTTTGCGGACGTTACAGAAGAGCGCGATCTTGTCGCGGATATCCTCGACCAAAGAATAGCGGGAACGGCAGACGATGACATCCGGCTGAATACCGATACGCCGCAGTTCATTGACGCTGTGCTGGGTGGGTTTGGTTTTCAGCTCCCCCGCCGCAGCGATGTAGGGCACCAGCGTAACATGGCAGAAGAGCGTGTTCTCCCTGCCCACCCGTGCGGCGAGCTGCCGGATCGCCTCCAGGTAGGGCAGTCCCTCGATGTCGCCCACGGTGCCGCCGATCTCGACAATCACCACATCCTGCTCTTCGCCGACGGAGAGAATGCGCTCCTGGATCTCGTTGGTGATATGGGGAATGACCTGCACCGTCGCCCCCAGGTAGCGCCCTTCGCGCTCCTTGGCGATGACAGAGGAGTAGACCTTCCCGGTGGTGACATTGTTCTCGGCGGAGAGCGATTCATCAATAAAGCGCTCGTAGTGGCCCAGATCCAGATCCGTCTCCGCCCCGTCGTCGGTAACGAAAACCTCCCCGTGCTGAAAGGGGTTCATCGTTCCGGCATCCACATTGATATAGGGATCAAGCTTGATGATGGAAACCCGCAGACCTCTCCGTTTCAACAGCACGCCCAGTGAAGACGCCGTGATACCCTTGCCCAGCGATGAAACGACTCCCCCGGTCACAAATACATACTTGGTCATTCCCGTTCCTCCCAGACGATACAGAATCTCGGTCATCTACTCCGTAAACACAACCCTGTTCCGGCCGCGATGCTTGGCCTGATAGAGCCGCCGGTCCGCCTTGTCGAAGGCCTCCTGCAAGCTGGACAGTCCGTCGGTCACCGCCTCGGTGATGCCGCAGCTGACGGTCACCTTCAGGACATCGTACTGCGTACGGAAGGTCTCCTCCGCGATGGTCCGGCGTACAGTCTCGCAGGTCAGGACAGCCTGTTTCATGGAAACCCCCTCCATGAGCAGACAGAACTCCTCGCCCCCGAAGCGGTAGGGCACCACCAGATCCCCCTCCTGCTCCTGCAGCATCTCGCCGAAACGCCCCAGGACGATATCGCCGGCCAGATGCCCGTGGAGATCGTTCACCTTTTTGAAATGATCCAGATCGAAGATCGCCACGGAGAGCGCACCACCGAGCGCCGTGTGCCGCTCCCACATGCGGCGGGCCACCCGCTCCCCGTGGCGTTTGTTGTTGATGCCGGTGATCTCGTCGCGCAGCGCCTCCCGTTCCAGACGTCGGAATTGCATCCAGAGGTACCAGGTCTGCACGAATCGGTCCATAAAGGTCCGCAGCCACCGGAGCCGCTGTGTGGTAAAGAGGCCGGAGTCCGTGCCACCGAAGGTGCCGACGACACGTGAGGTTTCATCCCTGGCGACCGCCGGCAACGCCGCGTAACACCCAAGGTCGCCTCGGTCCAGACCGTTCAGGACAATAGCCTTTCCCTGCTCCAGCGCAAGGGCCTTGAGCCCCTTTCCCAGAAGGAATTCCTCGTCCTCGTAGAGGTCGAAGGGCTGTCGCTCCCGCCAGGTGAAGAGCGGTTCGGCATTGCGGGTATCCCAGTCGAGGCCGTAGAGCGAACAGAAGGAAAAGGGGACGAGCTTATTCACCTGCTCCAGCGCCTTTCTGATCGCCGCGGGGAAGAGTTCGGCATCGCCGTAGAGCGCCTGGTTGGCGATGGTCCCCGCCGACGCAAGCTGCAGCGCCCGGTGCAGCATCAAACGCTCCCGGCTCTCCCGCCAGGATCGGCCCAGAAGCTTGGCCAGATCCATCAGGTAGGGATAATCCTCCCTGCTGATACTCCTGCCCCAGAGCTTCCAGAGACCCAGGGCGCCGAGCAGACCGGCCCCGTTACGGACGGGAACGAGGACCTGCGGCCCCCCGGCGGGCTCCACCGCCACAGGGAGGGAACGCCGCTCGGGAAGCCGCTGGAGTACCGGGGTGAGGCGCTTCATGATCTCCTCTTCGGTCTCCCGGACACGGGCGGCGATCACCCGCCACTCCGGGCTGTCGTCGTCGGGCGCACCGAGCAGCAGGGCCTGTTCCGCCCCTCCGGTATGCCTGAGCGCCCCGAGACAGGGCGACACCCCTTCCTCGAAACCGTGCTCCAGAAGGAGCGAACTCCACCGATCCCGTAGTCTGTACCGCGCCCACGCAGGACTCTGCATGATCGTCCTCCCAAAAAAGATCTGGACCAGAGGGGAATACCCGTCCAGTCCAGAGATGACACGTCTACATTCTCATTCCGGCCGGTTCCCCTGTCTAAGGATACCAGCTCTGCTTCCTATTGCAGCACCTTTTTGGGATTGATCGCCGAATTGTTCCGCCGGACCTCGAAGTGGAGGTGGGGACCCGTAGAGCGACCGGAGGTGCCCACCCTGGCGATGGCCTTCCCGCGCGGCACGTACTGCCCCTTGTGGACCAGAAGCGACTGGCAGTGGGCGTAGAGGCTCGTGTAGCCGCTCTTGTGACTGAGGACCACGACCCTGCCGTAGCCGCCCATCCATCCCGCATAGGCCACACGTCCCGCCGTCGATGCCCGGATGACCGCTCCGCGGGACGCCGTAATGTCGATGCCGGTGTGGAAATCGCGCCCGCCGCTGAAGGGATCCCTCCGCCATCCAAACCCGCTGGAGACACTGTGACTGCTCATGGGCCAGCGGAATCCGCTGCCGCCGCCCGGCACGCCCCGGCCGCTCTCGAAGACGGAGACATGGGGCTTGGCCCTGGGGAGGAAGATCTCCTCGCCCTTCTTCAGGGTGCGCTGCTCGCCAAACCTGTTCGATGCCAGCACCGCTTCCGCATAGGTGCCGTACTTCTTGGCGATCTCCGACAGCGTGTCGCCCTTTTCAACCTTGTAGAGAATGCCGTCCTGGTTGGGAATCTGAAGGGTAACCCCCGGCTTGAGATAGTCGGGATTCTTGAGGTCGTTACAACCGAAGAGGGTGTTGATGTCGAGATCGAACTTTCCGGCGATAGACCAGAGGCTATCGCCTTCCTGCACCGTGTATTCCTTCATCTCCAGCGGCTCCGCCCGCCGCTGCTTCCGCTCCCGTTCCTGCCTGATCCGTTCCCGCTCCTCGATGACGCGAGGAATGACATCACTGCTTCTCGGAATAAACAACTTCTGTCCCAGGTCGAGGCGGTCGGGATTGTCCAGCTCGTTGGCCCTGAGGATATCCTTCACCCCTACCGGGTACTGCCTGGCGATAGCGATCAGGGTTTCACCCTTGCAGACCGTATGTTCCTCCCAGCATCGTTCGCGCTCCTGTTCTTCATCGGATCTCTCCGAAGACAGGGGGAGCCGGCGCTTGCCGTCCCGGAGGCTCTCCCGGCTCTCCTCGCGTCCGGAAGCGTCTGCCCCGTCACGGATGAAGAGCCCCGAACCGCTCTGAAAGGGCCCGATGGCCGGGCCGCTCATTCCCTGGGGATGGCCATTGACCACAACAGTCCGGAACTCGCCTGACGGCGTCGCCGCAAAGGCCGGCTGGAAGAGCTCCTGATTCAGCGCAAGGGCCATCGGCGAGCTTCCCAGCGTCCGTGCCTTGGCGCCTCCCGCAAGTGCCATGATCACCACCGCACTCGCCATCCCGGCAAGAAAGAGCCAGAAACCGATTCTCCCCCGTAAGTACCGCATTCTCTGTGACACAGCGCAGTCCCTCCTCTTTCGCGCAGGAAGTCCCTGGTCTACGATCCTTTTATTGTCGCAAGAAACTCTGCATTCGTCGACGTGCGACGCATCTTCCCGAGAATGAGATTGAGCACCTCTGCTTCGTCCACATTGGCGATCCGGCGCCGGAGTGTCCAGATCCGCTGGAGCTCCTCCTGGGACATCAGGAGCTCCTCGCGTCTGGTGCTGGACCGGGCGATATCGATAGCGGGGAAGAGACGCTGTTCCGAAAGCTTCCTGGAGAGATGGACCTCCATGTTGCCGGTCCCCTTGAACTCCTCGTAGATGACCTCGTCCATCCTGCTCCCCGTATCCACCAGCGCCGTACCGATGATGGTGAAGCTGCCGCCGCCTTCGATATTGCGGGCGGCGCCGAAGAAGCGTTTGGGGAAGTAGAGGGCCGCCGGATCCATGCCGCCGGAGAGCGTCCGCCCGGAAGGGGGAACAACGAGATTGGACGCCCTGGCGAGCCGCGTGATGGAGTCAAACATCAGCACCACATCCTTGCCCACCTCCACCAGACGTTTGGCCTTCTCCAGCGTCAGTCCGGCCACGCGGAGATGCTCCTCCGCAGGCCGGTCGAATGTGGAGGCCACGATCTCCCCGTCCACGGAGCGGGCCATGTCGGTGACCTCTTCGGGGCGCTCGTCGATCAACAGTACCATGAGGATGGTCTCGGGATGGTTCTCCGTGATGGCGTTGGCAAGCCGCTTGAGAACGGTTGTCTTGCCTGCCTTCGGGGGGGAGACGATCAGCGCCCGCTGTCCCATGCCGATGGGGGCAAAGAGGTCCACCACCCGGGTGGAGAGCGCCTTGGGGTCCGTTTCCAGCTTCAGACGCTTGTCAGGGAAGACCGGCACAAGCTGCTCGAATCTGGGGCGCTTCCGTGCGCCCTCCGGATCGGCGAAGTTGACCAGCTCGACCCGCAGCAGCGCCTCGTAGTGTTCCTGATCCTTGGGGGCCCTGATCACCCCCCAGACGACATCGCCGTTGCGCAACCCGAAGCGACGGATCTGCGACGCCGAGACGTAGATATCGTGGTCGCTGGGGAGCAGCCCCTTGGGGCGCAGGAACCCGAATCCGTCGCCCAGCACCTCGAGGGTGCCGCCGCCGAAGCGGAAGCCCATTGTTTCCGACTGGGTTCGGAGGATCTGGACAACGAGATCGTCCTTGCGGAGGGAGGACGCCCTGGGGACGTTGAGTTCCCGGGCGACCTTGCGGAGTTCCGTAGCCGTGAGATTGGAGAGGGCACCGAAGGAGTGGCGGAGACTCTGCCCCGACTGTCCGTTCTGGGCAGCGTTGCCCCCATTTCCCCCGTTTGCTCTGGAGCTGTCGTTCTGCGTCTTGCCCTGCTGCAACTCAGCCATTTCTTCTCCCGTATGCTTCCCAGTCTTCCATGAAACGCTCTATCCCCGCCTTGGTCAGAGGATGGTGGAAGAGCTTTTCCAGCACCGAGAAGGGAACCGTGGCGATCTCCGCACCCGCCATGGCTGCATCGAGCACGTGTTTGGGGTGCCGGATACTGGCGGCGATGACCTCTGACTGGAGATCGTGGACAGTCATCAGGTGGGCCAGTGTCTCCACCAGCCCGATGCCGTCCTCGCCGATGTCGTCGAGCCGCCCGATAAAGGGACTGACATAGGCGGCACCCGCCGTTGCGGCGAGCAGCGCCTGCTGGGGGGAAAACACCAGGGTCACGTTCGTTTTGATCCGCTCGGCCGCAAGCCGGTGCACCGCCCCCATGCCCGCAGGGGTCATGGGGATCTTGACCACCACATGGGGATGGAGGGCGGCCAGTTCCCGCCCCTCTTTCACCATACCATCCGTATCGAGGGCGGTCACCTCGGCGTTGACGGGGCCAGGGACGATGTCGGCGATCTCCCGGACCCTGCCGTGGAAATCCGCCGCGCCCTCCCTGGCCACAAGAGAAGGGTTGGTGGTGACACCGGTCACGACACCCCACGCCACACCCTGCCGGATCTCGTCGAGATTGGCTGTATCAAGAAAAAACCTCATTCGTTGTCCTACCTCCAGATTTCACGTGCTATAGTGTAAAAAACACCGCAATGGTGCGGCGTGTACGCCACAGCTGAATGGTTTCGCACCTTCTCCCCCACCAACACCTCTGGGCTGCGGGGGATATTTTGTACAGGAACGACGTGTTCTGCCGGATTTGCTGTGAGATGCGCCGGCGCGGGGCGTGCCGGACATGCCAGAGTGAAGGGTTTCTACAAACACACTGGATATAGATATGCAGTTCGCTCAGGGGTACAGTATATACGCAGGCAAGGTTCTACGCAAGGAGGGTGTCCCGCTCATGAAAAAGACCGTCAGCACATCACGGACTGTTGCGCTCGGCGCCGTACTGGCCGCCGCCGTCACCGCGGCGACGATGCTCCACATCCCCGTTCCGGGGTTTCGGGTGTATTTCAATCTCGGCGAAGGGGTGATCTATACCGCCGCTCTGCTCTTCGGCGCCCGCTACGGCGCCTTCGCCGGCGGCATCGGCGCTTCCATGGCGGACCTGCTCCTGGGCTATCCCCTGTGGGCGCCGCTGACCTTTGTCATCAAGGGGATCGAAGGGTATGTGGTCGGCAAACTCGGCGAACGGAGCCGCATCCTCGCCATGCTCGCAGGTGCCGTGCTGATGACCGCCGGATACACCACCGCCGCAGGGCTGCTCTACGGATGGAAAGCCGCTCCGGTGGAGCTGGTGACCGATTGTATCCAGACAGGCATCGGCATCCTCACCGCTCTCGTCCTGGTCCCCGTTCTGGAACGCAGGATTTCGGGCACGTCGGCCCTCCCCGGCCACAACGGTACCTCGAACCGACGGTAGCCGTCAGGTTCCCGTAACGATCCCCTGGAGGTGCGCCACACACTCCTGGTGCACCTCCAGGGGATAGCCATCCGCCGAGGGTTCCCGCCGCAGCGACACGCCGTCCACACAGCCGGCATCCACCAGGGCTTCCAGAAGGCACCCTTCGCCTTCCGGCGAATGCACAAAGGCATCTGTATCGTCTTCCATCAGCGCAAGCAGGGCGGCCAGTCCGTAGCCGCCCCAGTTGGAGACATCCACCGGCAGCGGGGCATCGGCGGACACCACGCTGCAGAACCCGGCGAAACGGGGGATCAGGCCGGGCAACGCCCTGCGGAAACAGCCCATCCCCGCCTCGTTCCCGCCGTCCCCGATGGCGACCACGGGGATCCCTCTTCCGGCGGCCTCCGCGGCCGCGTCGTCCAGGGGCGGCGTCCAGGAGGAGATATCGCGACCCCGCATATTGTAGTAGCGGCCATCGCCGGCCCGACCCACCCGCTCGATGAAGACCAGTGCATCGGGACGGAGGGCAAGCACATCTTCTGCATCGGCCGCACAGTGCAGGGGAAGGCCGTACAGCGATACGGCCGCAGGCTCCACCGCCTGCCGGCAGAACGCGTCGGTCACCAGCTGGGGGCTCTTCCCCAGGCGCCGGAGGGTATCGGCCAGCACCATCGCGCCGGGTGGTCCGTCGGTCTCCGGCGCCTCCGCCTCGGGCACAAAGAACCCCGTCACAAGCACCGGACGCTCCGCGGCGGCCAGCAGGTCCGCCGCCGCACGCCACTGTTCCGGTCTGGCGAGCCTGGAGAGCTCCCGTTTCGGCATATTGGAGGCAAACAGTGCGGTCAGCCGCCGGGCTGCCTCCCTCAGCCTCCCCCTGTTCTCCGTGGTCCGCCGGATTGTCTCGGCCATACCGTCTTCCTCTCCGGAGGCGGCGTCCCTTCTGTGTGCGGCGGGGCCTCACCCGGCTCCGCCGCCCCAAACCGTTCCGGCGACGCCGTCGCGCTCCTTTTTTAGATACTCAGCGAATCGACAAGGCCGAAGAGCTCCGGCGGGAGGTACTTCTTGGTCTCCCAGGCGGTGGAAAGCGCGCTGGACTGCATGGCCCCACAGATCGACCCCGCCATGACACCCCTCCGGCCGTCGCGCAGCTCCTCCACGGCGAAGGCACCGAGACGGGAGGCGAGGATGGCGTCCCGGGCCGTCGGCGCGCCGCCGCGCTGGATATGCCCCAGCACGGTGATCCGCGCGTCGTAGCCGGCGGTATCCTGGATCTGCGCCGCCAGATCGTGTGCCGGCATGACGCCTTCGGCGAGAATGATGAGGGAGTGGGTCTTCCCCCTTGTCTTGGCATAGTGCAGTTTATCACAGAGTTTGCCCATGCTGAAGGGCACCTCGGGGATCACCACATACTCCGCCCCGCTGGCCACACCCACATAGAGGGCCAGGAAGCCCGCCTCGCGCCCCATCACCTCCACGATAAAGAGCCGGTCGTGGCTGCTGGCCGTGTCGCGGAGATTCACCACCGCATGGAGCGCCGTGTTGGCGGCGGTGTCAAAGCCGATGGTCTCGTCGGTCCCGGCGATGTCGTTGTCGATGGTGGCCGGCACGCCCACCACGGGATAGCCCTTTTCGGCCAGCTTCGCCGCTCCTTTGAAGGAGCCGTCGCCGCCGATGACCACCAGACCGTCGATGTCCATCTTTTTCAACTGCTGGAGCCCCTCGTTGACGCCCTCGGGCTGCTTGAACCGTGCGCAGCGCGCCGTGCGGAGGATGGTGCCCCCGCGGTGGATGATCCCCCCCACGGAGCTCTTGGTCAGAGGGACCACGTCCCCTTCCAGGAGACCTTCGAATCCCCGCTGTACCCCCACGACCTCCACGCCGTGGTAGATCCCGGTGCGGGCGACGGCACGGACGGCGGCATTCATCCCCGGCGCGTCGCCGCCGCTGGTCAACACAGCTATGCGCTGCATCGGGCTCCCCCCTTCACGACAGCATCCCCCACAGAGATCTACGAACCCTTCTGCAGCTCGTCGAGACGCTGCTCGATCTGGTAGATCTCATCGTAGATCCCCTTCAGCTCCTGTTCCAGCTCCTTTTTCTTTTTGTTGAGCTTCTCCAGGCGCTTCAGCAGACGGTCCGTCTCCAGCTGCCGGGCGGCCTTGCCTTCAAAGAGCTTGGTCGGATCGTCGCGGTGAATGTCCCAGAGGAAGTCAACCGTTTTCCCCATTGTCGTAGAGTGGATATTCTTGTTGAGGACCAGTTTGGCCCGTTTGGCTCCCTCGAGATAGGACTCGCCGGTCTCCGGGTTATTCCGGGGGAAATACACATAGCCTTCCTGACTGTCATCGATGGGGAAGTTGAAGCGCCCATCGACCTCGATGGGTTTCAGCTTCGTATTGTCAATCCACAATGCAAGCTGTCGCTTGAACGGAGCCAAATGGAGCGATGAACCACGAACCTTGAACTGGATACGCAGCGGAATCGTCTCTTCAAGCCGAAGGGTCTGGAAGAGCTCGTACTTGTAGGATTCCATCTCGTCCTCCGTCCAGAGGTGCTTCTCCGCCTCCTTCTGGACCAGTGCCTGGATGTACTCGCCGCTCATGTATGTGGCGGTGATATCCAACTCCTGGATATGGTCCGGCCCCACAAACTCCTGCTCCTTCTCCCACCTGCCGATGACCTGCTCGGGGTTCGCCGCTTCGGCAGCAGGCAACCATCCGCTCATCAGGGTCACCACGCCCAACAGAAGCGCGACTCCCGGTACGCTCCGAAAGAGCCTCAACATAGAACATCCTCCCTCATTCTTGGAATCCCCACCATTATACAGAGAACGGCACAAAAAAAAACGGGAGACCGAAGTCTCCCGTTTTTTTGTTCAGTATTACTTAGAAGTAGACGCGGGTACGGAGGCGGACAACATTGTCGTCGGGCGTGCCGGCGGCATTGATGGCATCACCGTAGTCCCAGTCGCCGTAGTAGAGCTCGAAGTACATGTTCGGCGTGTACCAGTACTTCATGCCTGCACCGAGGTTGGCGAGGTCGTAGTCGCCTGCGCGGTCGACCTCAATGCTGGCATACCGCTGGAAGGTGCTGAACTTGTCGGTCCACTGCTGGTTCAGATAGCCGTAGCCGTAGTTCCGGTCGAAACCGGTGCTGCTGCCGCCGGTGGTGAAGACATCGTACGCGGCAGAGCTCACCCAACCGATCGGCTGGATATCGGTGGTGAAGTTTCCATCCATGTGGCCGTACTCGAGCCAGGCGCTGGTGAACCGCAGCGTGTCCTGACCGACATCCAGGATCGCCTTGTAACCGGCGGGGCTGTCCTCGAAACCGGCAGGCATGGCACCAATGTAGTCGATGTCCTTGACCATGTAGGCACCCTTCATCGCCACATCGGGCGTGAAGTTGACCGTGAAGTCGGCTTCCATCATATTCCACTGGTTCTCGGGATTGGCGCCGTCGGCAAGAGCGGCGTTCTCGTCGTCGTACTGACGTCCGCGGTACATGGCGGCGAAGCGCATCTTCTCGTTGATGTCGAAGTTGAAACGCAGGGCATAGTCATAGAGATCCTGCGCGCCTGCCGTGCCATCCTCGGTGTGGGTGACGTACAGGTTGGCGGTACCCAGACCGAAGTCCTTCGTAAAGAGGGCACCGTAGCGGGTGTTGTCGTCGAACCAGGTATCCCAGTCGTTGTAAAGACCGGCATTGCAGCCCCAGCACCAGTACATCTTACCGATGGTAGCCTCGATGTCCCAGGGCATCTGGATGGTCACGTTGAAACGGGACCACGTTGCATCCTCGCCCGTAATCCGGCCGGTGAAGGTCACCTTGTCGTCCACATACTTGCGCATCCAGAGACGATAGCGCGTTCCTACGATGTCGGTGTCGCCTTCGGTGTAGGTGCCGTTCGCCTGATCGGCGAACTTCCAGTCGGAACGCAGCTCGCCCCAGAAAGTCCAGCCGCCGATGTCCTCTTCGAGTACGGCGACGCGCTCGTCGAGATCGTCAACCTTGACGCCCAGTGCGTCCAGCTCGTCCTTGAACTCGACGACGAGCTTCTTGAGCATCTCGACGTCCTGCTTGCTCGCCTTGTCCATGTCAACGACGGCGAGGGCTCGGGCGACGATGGTGGCCATCTCGTAGCGGGTCATGGGCTGATTGCCGCGGAAGGTGCCGTCGGGATAGCCGTTGACAACGCCCTTGGCAGCCAGCTGGCTGATGGCGTCGTAGGCCCAGTGGTTCATGGGTACGTCCATGAAGGGATTGGCCGCGAAGGCCGGGGCCGCAAAGGCCACGACCATGACTGCTGTGAGCAGTACAACAAGTTTCTTCATAATGTGTAACCCCCTTGTTCTGTATGTACGGCCTGCTGCTTCCCTGGGGGCACCTATGGAAGTCTCCACGTTTCCTTCCACTCGCCCTCTGTGGTCGCATGCCAGGTCCGTCTTCCTGATACCGCTCGCCCGTGTTGGCTGGGGGTCACTGCACCTCCTTTCCTGCCTTCGGGGGTCACAGCGGTGTTGGAAGCCTTGTCAAGATGCGTTGTCTCTCGCACTATCCGTATGGTATCCGTAAAATAGCGGGCACACAATAAGCCAAAAGACCCAATTCCATGCTGTCTTGCGGCTTCCTTCCCGTTCCCCGCTCCAGCATCGCCTATCCTACCATCTCCGCGCCTCCGTGCATACCTGGATTGGCCGCGATCCTTCCTGTCAGCACGGAGACCGCTACCGGCGCGACCGGATCCGCTCCACCAGGTCGGTGGTGGAGTGGTCCTGCACGAAGGGGACGATCTCCACACTGTCGGCGCTCTCCGCCCCGGCCACCTCGTCGGGTCTGTAGTCGCCCCCCTTGACGAGCACATCGGGACGCAGCCGCCGCACCAGCTCGGCGGGGGTGTCCCCGTCGAAGACCACCACCATATCCACCGCAGCAAGCGCCGAGAGCACCTTGACCCGCGACTGCTGGTCCTGCAGCGGACGGTCCGGCCCCTTGAGCCGCCGTACCGAGCTGTCGCTGTTGACGGCCACCACAAGCCGGTCGGCCATCCTCCGGGCCTCGGCAAGGCAGTCGATGTGTCCGGGGTGGAGCAGATCGAAACAGCCGTTGGTGAAGGCCACCCGGAAGCCGCACCGCCGCCAGCGCTGCACCTGTCCCAGGGCATCGTCCCAGTCGGCGGCCACGGCGGCGGAGAAGGGTTCCGTCAGACGGCCCTCCTCGGGATGGACACGGAGTTCACGTTTGAGCTCCTCAGCGCTGACGGCGTAGGTGCCGGCCTTGCCCACCACGATACCGGCGGCCCGGTTGGCCGCCAGCATGGCGACGGAGAGATCCCGCCCCGCCCCGAGGGCGCCGGCCATGACGGCGGCGACGGTGTCGCCGGCACCGGAGACATCGGAGATCTCCCTTGCTTCGGTGTGCCGGTGCTGCGCTCCCTCGGGCCCGATGAGGCTCATCCCGGCGCCGGAGCGTGTGACCAGCAGGCGGGAGAGGTCGTACCGCTCCCGCACCAGCTCCCCCGTGGCGGCCACGGCGCTGTCGTCGTTGGGCACTGCGTCTCCGGCGGCCAGGGAGAGCTCACCCAGGTTGGGGGTCACCATGGCGGCGCCGCGGTAGCGCTCCCAGTCCTCCCCCTTGGGGTCCACCAGAACGGGGATGCCCCGTCCGCGACACTGCTCGATCACCAGAGGGCAGAGCGCGTCGTCACAGAGGCCCTTGCCGTAGTCGGAGAGCACCACAACGGCCACGCCGGCGAAGAGGCGGGACAGGGAGGCCGCGAAGGATTCCATCTGTCCTGCGGCGAGACCCCGGCGCTCTTCCACATCCATACGCACCAGATGCTGGGTGGCGGCCAGCACCCTGGTCTTGCGCGTCGTCGGCCCCGGCGCGGCGTACAGTCCGCTGCTGTCGATCCCCGCTTCGTCCAGGAGGGTGCGGAGCACCCCACCGGGTTCGTCGTCGCCCACCAGCCCGGCCAGCGAGACCGAACAGCCCAGCCGGGCGAGGTTGAACGCCACATTCCCTGCGCCGCCGGGCACGTGGTGCTCCCCGTCGATCCGCACCACCGGCACGGGGGCCTCCGGAGAGATGCGCCCTGCGGTCCCCTGGTAGTAGGTGTCGAGCATCACGTCGCCGATCACCAGCACCGGCAGCCCCTGGATGCTCTCGATGATCTGGAATGCTTCAGCCGGCATCGCCAGGCACCAGTCGCCTACAGCAGGCTTTCCCGCAGGATGGCCATGCAGGCCTCCAGGGAAACCTCGCGGGGGTTGCCCGAGATGGCCTCTTCGTTCTCCATGGCCATCCTCGCCACCTCCTGGAGCGCCTCGTCGTCGGGTTCGATATCCAGCTCCTCCAGTCCTGCAGGGAGATCCAGATCCATCACCAGTTCCTCCAGTGCTTCGGAGCAGGCGAGGGCCTGATCGCGCAGGGGTCCTTCGTCGATCCCGCTCTCCAGCATATCGGCTGTCAGGGCGTACTGCTCCGGTGCGGCATGGGTGTTGAACTCCGTCACGATGGGGAGCATCACCGCAAGGGCGATGCCGTGCCGGAGCTGGTATCTGGTCTCCAGGGCCTGGGCCAGCGCCGAGGCCAGGCCGGGGCTGCTGTTGGCGGCGGCCAGACCGGCGTAGTAGGCGGCGAGCAGCATCTCGGTTCTGGCTTCCATATCGTCGGGGCTGCAGTAGCTCGCCCGGAGGTTCCGGGCGAACCGCCCCAGGGCCTCTTCGGCAAAGACGTCGCTGAAGACGGTGGCGTACTTGCTGCCGTAGGCCTCGATGGCGTTGGCCAGGGCGCTCATGCCGGTAGAGGCGGTAAGCTCCGGCGAGAGGGAGACCAGCAGATCCGGATCCAGCAGCGTGTAGGCCGGCAGCAGACTGCTGTCGGTGATGCTCTTTTTCTTGCCGTCGCTCTGCCGCACCAGACGGGCCGTCGGCGAGGCCTCGGCGCCCGAGCCGGCGGTCGTGGGGATCATGACGGTGGGCACACCCGGGTTGGGCAGAAGGTTGCGACCGTAGTAGGCGGACGCAGACCCTTCGTTGGTGAGCAGCACACTCACCACCTTGGCCACATCGAGACAGCTGCCGCCGCCCAGACCCAGGACCAGCCGGCAGTCGTTCTCCCGTGCCAGCTCGGCGACGGCGTCGGTGCTCTCCGTCGTTGGGGCGGCCTTGACGCCGGAATAGACACAGCAGTCGGCGCCGGTTTCCTCGACGATCCCGACAAGCTGGTCGGCGGTGCCAAGCTCCTCCATCGAACTGTTGGTCACCAGTACAGTGCGTTCTACCCCCAGGGTACGGACAATGCGGGCCGTCTGCTGCAGGGCCCCCTGTCCGAAGGTCACCTTTCCGGGGACGGTCATCTCCATAAACATCGGCATACTCCTCCTTTGTGATGCTGCCGGCCCGCTGTCCAGGGACATCCGTCGCCTACAGCCGGGGCCGCTCTCTCTCAAGACACTCCGCAATCATCCGCCAGGCGGCCGTGGCCGCCCCGCCGATAGCGCTAACATACTCCATCGCCCTCTTGCCTGCAACGGTGGAAGACTCCCCGGCGGCAAAGATCTCCATCGCACCGGCCAGATCGGCGCTGTCCGAAACCGTCCAGGCGGCGCCGAGCTCGTCAAGCCGCCGGGTGTGCTCGGCGAAATTGGCCATGTTCGGCCCGTGGACCGCGGGCACCCCCCAGACAGCGGGCTCCAGGATGTTCTGCCCCTGCCGGGGCGGGACAAGGCTGCCGCCGATGAAGGCGCCGCAGGCCAGGGAGTAGAGCCCGAAGAGGACGCCTACCTGGTCCGCCACCAGGATCTCCCAGCCCGGTGTCATCCTGGAAAGGAGCCGGGCCGTCCCGCAGGCACGGGCCTGCTCCAGGACACCCTCAGCCCGTTCGGGGTGACGGGGCACCAGCACCAGTCTGGCATCGCTCCGCCTTGCCTTGAGCGATGCAAAGGCATCGAGCACCACAGCGTCTTCTCCGGGATGGGTGCTCCCGGCGACGAACAGCGGCCCCGGGCCGGCCGTCCTGCGCACGCCCAGGATCTCCGGGCTGCTCCGCGCCGCCTCCCGGCGGTTGAGGATCGCCTCCACCTTGCAGTCGCCGGTGACGTGCACCCGTTCCGGCGGCGCGCCCAGCTGGAGAAAGCGCTCCCGATCCAGGGAAGAACGCACCATCAGCAGGGTAAAGCTCTCCAGCAGCCGCGCCACAAAGGGCCTGCACCGCCGGTAGCGGGCAAAGCCGGCGTCGCTCATCCTGCCGTTGGCCATGAAGGCGGGGATACCGGCCCGCTGGAGGCGTTGCAGGAGATGGGGCCAGATCTCGGTTTCCATCGCCACATAACAGCGGGGCTGCAGCGCCGCAAGCGCGCGGTCCACGATCCGGGGGACATCCCAGGGGTAGTAGATGTGGCGGTCCATCGTCCCTGCGGACAGGGTTTCGGCCATCCGTTTCCCTGTGGGCGTGGTGGTGGAGAGCAGCAGCGGCGGGGCGCCCCCGGCCCTGGCGGCGGCGAGCAGCGGCGCCGCCGCCTGCACCTCCCCGACGGAAACGGCGTGCACCCACAGGGGGTGTTTTCCGCCCAGGCGCCGCACGTCTTCGTCGTAGAATCCCCGCCGCTCCGCCAGGCCGATACGGTAGCGGCGGGCCAGCCAGGGGTAGGCCAGGGTATACGCCACCGGTACCGCCGTCCGGTAGAGCACACCACAGGCGCCGGAGCGGAGCCCCACTAGGCGACCCCCGCTTCCAGCAGCGCGTGGAGATGGAGGATGCCCACCAGACGCCCCTCCTCCATCACCAGCAGCACGGTGATCTTCTTTTTGTTCATGGCCAGCACCGCCTCGGCGGCCAGCCGATCCGGCCCGATGGTGGCGGGCGCCAGGGTCATCACCTCGTGCATGGGCAGGGAGAGCGCCTCGTTGCCGCGGTCTTCCATGAGACGCCGGAGATCGCCGTCGGTGAAGACACCGCGCAGCGTCTCCTGGTCGTCAAGCACGGCGGTGGCGCCGTAGCCCTTGCTGGTGATCTCGAAGAGCGCCTCCCGCACCTGGGCGGATGCCCGCACCACAGGGAGCCGCTCCCCGCCGCCCATCAGGTCGGCCACCCGCAGCAGCAGCCGCCGGCCCAGAGCGCCGCCGGGATGGAAGAGGGCGAAGTCCTCCTGTCGGAGTCCCAGGAGCTCCGTGGCCATCCCGGCCAGGGCGTCGCCCAGAGCGAGCTGCAGGGTGGTGCTGCTGGTGGGGGCCAGGCCCAGGGGGTCGGCCTCGCGGGAGACGGAGCAGTCCAGCACCACGTCGGCGTCCCTGGCGAGACGGGACCGCAGGCCGCCGGTCATGGCGATCACCGGGGCTCCCAGGCGCCGGAAGTAGGGGAGCAGCTCCAGCACCTCCCGGGTCTCGCCGCTCTGGCTGAGGAAAAAGCCTACATCTTCCCTGCAGACCATCCCCAGGTCGCCGTGGGAGCCCTCGGCGGCATGGAGAAAGACCGCCGGCGTTCCCAGGGAGGCAAAGGTGGCGGCGATCTTCCTGGCGATGAGGCCCGACTTGCCCATGCCGGTGACCACCAGTCTCCCCCGGCACTGGTGGACGTATCGGGCGGCCTCCACCATTTCGTCGCCGATCCGTCTGGAGGCCCTGTGGAGCTCCCGGGCCTCCTGGGAGAGCACCTTGACTCCCACGTCCAGGAGGCTCTCCGGGGCGATCTGGTTGCCTTCCCGTTCTCTCGGCAGTGGCGTCATTCCGTTCCGCCTCCTTCCAACCAGCGGGGATCTGCAAAGCCCAGCCGCCGTGTCACGGCGCCCACGGCGGCGACCTCCCCCAGCAGCGCGTCGAGCCGGGGGAGGGGCACCATGTTGGGGCCGTCGCTCCTTGCCCGGTCCGGTTCCGGATGGGTCTCCAGAAAGAGGGCGTCCACCCCGATCGCCACGGCACCCCGGGTCAGCGCCTGGATGTACTGCCGGTCGCCGCCGCTGGTGCCGCCCGCCCCGCCGGGCCGCTGGACGCTGTGGGTGGCGTCGAAGACCACGGGATAGCCGAACCGCCGCATGGCCACCAGGCCCCGGAAGTCCACCACCAGCTGATTGTAGCCGAAGAAGGTGCCCCGCTCGCAGAGCAGGAGGCCGCTGTTGCCGGTGGAGGCCACCTTGGCCGCCACGCGTTCCATGTCGGCCGGGGAGACGAACTGGCCCTTTTTCACCTGCACCGGCAGGCCGGTACGGCCCGCCGCGAGAAGCAGATCGGTCTGCCGACAGAGAAAGGCGGGGATCTGCAGCAGATCGACGCACTCCGCCACAGCCTGCGCCTGGCCCGGTTCGTGGATATCCGTCACCACCGGCACGCCCACCTGCTCCCGCACCGCGGCGAGCCAGGCGAGGCCCTGCTCCATGCCGGGCCCTCGGTAGCTCTCCACGGAGGTGCGGTTGGCCTTGTCGAAGGAGGCCTTGAAGATGTACTGCATCCCCAGCCGCCGACATGTCTCCTTCGCCTTCCGGGCCACCTCCAGCCCCATCTCCAGGGATTCAAAGGCACAGGGGCCGGCGATCACCGTCAGCCGATCCGCACCGACGGCGAGCCCGCCCACATGTACAGGTGCTACCATGTTACGCCTCCCTTCCGGCGAGCGGATCGCCGTTGCGCTCGATGTAGGCCTCGCAGGCCGCCACATCCTCGGCGGTGTCGACGGAGATGCTGTCCCGCGGCGCCCGGGTGCAGTGGATACCGTAGCCGTGTTCCAGAACCCGCAGCTGTTCCAGACTTTCGGCACGCTCCAGCGGGGTGGCCGGCAGGGCGGTAAACCGCCGGAGAAACCAGGGGCGAAAGATGTAGGGCCCCATATGTTTGTACCAGGCAACACCGGTCCCCCGTGGATAGGGGATGGGACAACGGCTGAAGTAGAGCGCCTGCATCGAGGCCCCGAAGACCACCTTCACCACGTTGGGGTCCTCACGGTCCGCTTCCTGTTCGATCTCCCTGACCAGGACGCCCAGCGGAGCCTCCTGCGGGGCGAAGGAAGCGATGAGGGGCTCCACCAGGTCGGACGCCACCAGGGCGTCGTCACCCTGTACATTGAGGATCAGGTCGTACTGCTCCTCCAGGCGTTCCGCCACACAGGCCACCCGATCCCCCCCCGTGGCGAGATCCGCGGGGGTCATCACCGCTTCGCCTCCGGCCGTTTCGACGGCCTCACGGATGGCCTCGGTGTCGGTGGCCACCAGCACCCGATCCACAGAAGGACAGGCCTGCATCTGCAGCAAGACCCGCACCACCAGCGGCACGCCGCAGATGGAAACCAGAGGCTTGCCGGGGAGCCGGGTGCTGGCGTAACGCGCCGGTATCACCGCCAGCGTCTTCATGGCTCATCTCCTCTCTCCCATATCTTCAATCGCCGGAAGACCCGGCAGCGCACCGCACCGCCCAGGTCGCCGGCCAGATAGTCGGCAACGTCGTCCAGCGTTCCCGGGCCGCCCATCTGGGTGCGCCCGCTCCGGGCCATGGCCCGGAAACGCTCGGGATCACCGAGAATGGCTGCGGTCTCCACGGCGAGTCGGCGTGCGCTCCGCGGCACCAGCACCTCGGCATCGCGGAGCAGCTTTTTCTGCACCTCCTTGCCCTTCTCCCGGATCGACACCACCGGGAGACCCAGGCCGGCGCAGACCTGATTCGCCGTTCCGCCGAGACCGATGACGATCTCCGCCTCTCTGGCCGCCCGCGCAACGCTGCCGCCGCAGAGCGTTATGGACACCCCGGCGGCGTTGGAGAGCCTTCCGTCATCACCACGCCACCCCATTCCGGCGGCGGTGCGCAGCACCTCATCAAGGGAGATCGTGGGGGCACGCACCATGACAAAGGTGGTGGACACCCTCGCCTGAAGCTCGGCGGCCGTCTCCAGCAGCAGCCCAAGATCCTGCAGAGCCCGGCGGCGGCTCCCCGGGAGGAGCAGGACCCGCCGCCCGCTCCCGCCGGGCCATTCGGGGGGGTGCCCTTCCGCTTCCTCCGTAACGAGATCCATCACCGGATTCCCCCTATAGCGGGTGGGCACATCCGCCGCAATCAGGTCATCGCGGGTCTCCCTGTCTCTGGTCCACACCAGAGGCGTACGGCGGCGGAGCAACCACCGTTCCAGCCGCCAGTACCCCCCGAGGCGTTCGCTCTTGGCGGTGGCCACCAGCAGGGGGTTCTTGCCCTGTCCCCAGAGGGTGTGCAGCAGGAGGTAGACGTCACCGACACAGACCACCATTCCCGTTCTCCCCCGGAGTGCCTTCCAGGCCCGCAGCTGTCGGGCGATCTGCCGGAGCAGGCCGCTGCGGAGATCCTGCAGAAGCGCCCGCAGGCTGTATTTGAGGACACCGCCGCTGGGGGTCTCCGCAGGGGGCGAACGCAGGGGGATCCCCTCGTTCCGATAGGCCTCGCCTCTGCCGACCAGGGTAAAGCCCTCCACCGCCGCCTCGGGAAGGCGGCGCCGGAGTGTCCGGGCCAGCTGCGCCCCGATGGCGTCCTCTCCGTAGCCGTTGGAGGCCACGATATAGCGGGGACGGAGCTGCTGCAGCGCCTGTTTGAGAAAGCGGCCTTCGTCCTCTGCCGTCGCCTGGACCCGGGGATACCACAAAGGGAACGAGAGCCGCAGATCGCCCGGCAGGTTGAAGAGATCCTTCTCCGTGCAGACCAGTGCACCGCAGCCCGCATTCCCTGCGGATCGCTCCAGGCTGCGCAGATCCCAGGCGGTATACCGGTGGTGGTCCCGGAAGAAGGTCGTTCCGGCGATGCGCACCCCTCGCCGCTCCAAAGTCGTCTGAAAGCTGTCGGGGCTGCCGATGGCCGAGAAGACCCAGACAGGCGTCCCGAGGTGCGGCGCGGCATGGGAGTCGCCGCCCCACTGCTTCCAGCCGGCGAACTCCAGTCGCGAACAGAAAAGCCGTTCTTCGGGGACATACCGACGCACCCGACGTTTGATCGCGTCAAGCGCCGGAGGCTCTACGAGATCGGTCTTGGTCAGCACAACCAGATCGGCGCGCCGCAGCGCCGCAGGACGCTCGCGGAGCACCCCCGCAGGGAAGAGCCTGCCGTTGCCGAAGGGACAGGTGGCGTCCACAAGGACGATGTCCAGGTCTCGGTCCATCTTTCTGTGCTGGAATGCGTCGTCCGCCACGACGATGTCGCAGCCCTCTTCGGCAAGGGCGGCCACCGCCGCCATCCGGTCCACCGCCACAGCCACCGGGACCGATGGAAAGGAGGCGGAAAGCAGCAGAGGCTCGTCGCCCACCTCCGATCTCTTCCCCTTTCCGCCGCTGATCACCGCAACCCCGGCCGCCGTGCCGCTGTATCCGCGGCTGACGATTCCGACCCGCAGCCCCGTTTCCCGGAGAGCCGTCACCACAAAGGCCACAAAGGGCGTTTTGTTGGTGCCCCCCAGGGTGAGGTTGCCGACGCTGATCACCGGCAATATCGGTTCCCGTTGGGAGAGGAGTCCGTGATCGTAACAGGCGTTGCGGATCCGCGAGCAGCCATCCACGATCCATCCCAGAGGTGCCATCAGACACCAGGGAGAATGGTGGACTCTTCCGGAGGCATAGTCCAGGAAGTGCCGCTGCAACCTACCCACCGGTCGTCGGGACCCCTTTGCGCCCCTCGGGCTCCTCCGTTTCCGCCTCTTCGGCGTGGCCGAGCTGCAGCCTGTAGAGCCCGTTGTAGACCCCGCCGCAGCGCATCAGCTCGCCATGGGTTCCCTCCTCGATAACGGCCCCCTCCTGGAGCACCACAATCCGGTCGGCACCGCGCACCGTGGAAAGCCGGTGGGCGATCACCAGGGAGGTGCGCTCCTCGGTGGCCTTCTGCATGGCCGACTGGATCTGCACCTCCACGGCGGCGTCCAGCGAGGAGGTCGCCTCGTCGAGGATGAGGATTGCCGGGTCCCGGATGATCGCCCGGGCGATGGCGATCCGCTGCCGCTGGCCGCCGCTGAGCGTGACGCCGCGTTCGCCCACCTCGGTGAGGTAGCCTCTGGGGAGCGAGGCGATGAACTCGTGGATCCCGGCGATGCGGGCCGCCTCCTCCAGCTGTTCGCTCCGGACCTCCGGGAGGCCGTAACCGATGTTGAACCCGATACTGCCTTTCAGCAGAACGGGATCCTGCGGTACAATGCCGATCTGTCTGCGGAGGCTGTGGAGATCCACATCGCGCAAATCGTAGCCGTCCACGGAAACCCCTCCGATCTGGGGATCGAAAAAACGCGGCACCATATCCGCCAGGGTCGATTTGCCGGAGCCGGTGACCCCGACAATGGCCACCGTCTCCCCGGCGCGCACGTGGAGATCCACACCGGAGAGCACCCACTGTTCCGACTCGTAGGCGAAGTGCACGTTCTGGAAGCGGATCTCCCCGGAGAGTCTGGGGAGTGTCACGGCGTTCCGGGGAGAGGCGATCTCGCTGGGGCTGTCCAGAAGCGAAAAGATCCGGTCCCCCGAAGCGAGGCCCTGCTGGATCTTCCCGATGGAGCGGGCGACGATACGGATGGGATGCACCAGCAGACCGAGGTAGCCCAGAAAGGCGATCAGCTCGCCGGGCGTGAGGGCGCCTTCCACCACGAAACGCCCCCCCAGCCAGAGGATGATCGACAGGGCGATGACCACCACCACCTCAACAGCGCCGCCCAGAGCCGCGTCGAGCCTGGTACCCCGCATGAGGGCCCGGAAATTGATGTTGTTCTGGATACGGAAGCGCTCCAGCTCCTGATCCTCCGTAGCGAAGGCGTGGACGATCCGCAGCGAGGCGATGGCCTGCTGGGCCAGCGACGCCAGATTGGCCACCTGCTCCTGGATCTCGTGGCCCACCTTCCGGAGTTTCTTCGAGGTCACGTTGATCAGCAGCGCCGCACCGGGCATCACCGCCAGCGCAACCAGGGCGAGCTTCCAGTTGATATAGACGAGAAAGCCCAGCATGCCGACCACGGTGACACACTGCACCACCAGCTCGACGGCGACGCGGGTCACCACATCCTGGAGGACGTTCACGTCGTTGGTCACCCGGGAGATCAGTTCGCCCACGCGCCTGCCGTTGATATAGCGCAGCGACATCCGCTGCACATGGTCGTAGAGGCGGACCCGGAGATCCAGGATCACCCGCTGCCCCGCCCAGGTCATCAGGTACCGCTGGCCGAAGGTGAAGAGGGCCTTCAGAAAATACAGCACCACCATGGCCACAGCCAGCATGTTGAGGACCGCGAGATCCTTCCCGATAAGTACCTCGTCCACCACGTTTTTCAGGATCCAGGGGGGCAGAATGCCGCAGACCGAAGCGAGGATCATACAGATGACGGCCAGAACGATGCGCTTCGCGTAGGGTCTGGCCCAATAGAGGAGGCGGGCATAGACCCCATTTTGCAATGTGTTCACGTTACATCACCATTTCCTTTGTCCGTTCCGCAATCATAGCGGCGGGGCCGTCGCTGCCGGTGGAGGCGTCCCTCCGCAGCTCGGCAAAGCGGGTACGGACCCGCCGCATTCGTTCCGGGACATCGAGCAGCGCGGCGACGGCCCGGGCCAGGTCCTCAGGTTCGACAGCCCCGACCATCTCAGGCACGAGCGGCTCGCCCGCAATCCTGTTCGGCCACGCAACATACCCCCGCCTCCTGATCCGGTCAAGAGCCCTCCTCCGCAACGGAGCACCAATCATGGGCAGTCCCGTCAGGAATCCGGCGACTCCAGGCAGGGGGATCATGGCGAAAAAGCGCTCCGGCACCGCCACAACAAAGGGAACGCCGGACTGCATCAGCTCCAGGGTGTTGGTCCCCGGCTGGGTGACGGCCAGGTCGGCCCCTTCCAGAACCCGTCCCGTTCCGGAGGCAGTGGGATTGAGACCCTCGGCATCCCAGCGCCGCCACTCTTCTCTGGCCGAGAACGGAGAAAGCAGCGTCGCGATCTCCACGGCCTCCCGGCGTGCGCGCAACCGCGAGGCCGTCTCGCCGAGATAGGGGAGCGAGGCCCTGCGGATATCCGCTCTGCTCCCGGGGAAGAAGACAACCCGCCAGGCATCCGGTTCCTTCCAGGGCGGCGGGCCCTCGTCGCAGGCCAGCGCATCGCGCACCAGATCGCCCGCCACCTCGGCCCTGACACCCCGGCCGGCCAGCCATTGGGCCATTGTCGCGTAGGCGGTAAAGACCTGAGTGCAACGCTGCAGGCCCTTTTTGTATCCGTAGGTGTAACAGCAGAGCGGCACACCGCAACGCCCGGCGATCCAGCGGCCCACCAGCAGATCGCCGCCGAGCTGCACCACCCCCGAGATCGCCCTTCCGGGGGCGGCGAGAAAGGAAACGAACCCTTCCGGCCCTTCCACCGGCGCATCGGTGATCCCCTGCAGGACAGGGCGTTCCGAACCGGAAGCGAAGGGACAGGGAAGAAGACGGATCCGCAGAGGAACCCCCCGGACCCTGTAGGCCTGCAGCAGCGGCCGCACCCAGCCCCACATCTCTCCTGGGCCGTTGACTAGGAGCAGGAGGGGACGCATGCACCAGTCAGCGAACAGATCGTCTCGGCCCAGAAACGGTAGGCGCCGGGGGAACCCATCTGTTTCCTCGCTTCGGCGAGCCCGGCATGGATTCGTCGCCGGTAGGCGTCGTCGCCGGCATAGCGTTTCAGGGCATCCACCAGGGCCTCCGGTGTGGCCTCGCCCTGGGTGTACTCCGGATACAGCCTCTCCCCGGCAAGGATGTTGGGCATGGCGACATAGGGTGTTTTGATCAGAGGGCGTGCCAGAAAGGCCGTAAGGGGGCTCATCGTGTAGGCCACGACCATGAACCGGTCGGCCAGGAGGGCTTCCACGGCGGCCGTCCCGCTCGCTCCGGCAACCATATCGGAAGAGGCGATCAGCTCCCGTCCGGGTCCCTCCCAGAGCGGCAGCGATCCGGCATTGCGGGAGAGTCTCTCCCGGTCCTCCGCTGCCAGGGAAGGGCTCACCGAGAGCACCGGGGCATAGCCCTCCCGCTGCAGACGGCGCCCCACCTCCGTCAGAAGCGGCCCGAGACGACGCACCTCGCTCCGGCGACTCCCGGGGAGAAGGGCGATACGCTTGAGAGGCGCCTGGGGGGGACGGGGGGCAGGGCTCCGCTCCTCCAGGAGGGGGTGGCCGAGATAGCGGCTTGGCACCCCTTCGTCGAGGAGCAAACGGTGTTCGAAGGCGAACAGCGGCAGACAGCAGTCGACATACCGGCGGAGCGGCTTCAGCCGACCCGGACGCCAGGCCCAGAATGTGGGGGGGATCAGGTAGACGAGGGGGCCCCTGTATCCGGCGCGCCGAACCGCCCTGGCCAGAGGAAGGTGGAAATCCGGGCTGTCCACCACCACCACCGCCTCCGGCTCGTCTGTACGGACCCATTCCGCCATCTGCCTGCGGATCCGGAGGAGCGCGGGGATCACGGAGATCGCCTCGGTGAGCCCCACGACATTCTGCGCTTCACAGTCCCAGAGCTGCCTGACCCCGGCTTCCTGCGCCCGGGGACCCACCATGCCCTCCAGCCGCGAGGAGACCCCCATCTCCCGAAGCGCTGCGGCAAGGTGGGAGAGATAGGCGTCTCCGGAGGGCTCGCCGCAACTCAGGAAGAGGCTCACCGCTGGATCCCCAGGAGGGCTATCCCCTGGTCGTCGGCAAAGCGTTCCATCCGCTCCCTGTCCAGGACGATGGTCCGCCCCGCCTCCACAGCCAGACAGCTCAGCCCAGCCTCGTGCATCGCCTGCAGCGTATCGAGCCCCACCACGGGGATATCGAAGCGTTCGTCCTGGTCGGGGCGCATCATCTTCACCACGGTGCCGCCTCCGCTCCCGAACTGGCCGGCTCTGCGGATGGCGGCATCGGTCCCCTCCATAGCTTCAACCGCCAGAACGGCCCTGTCGGCCACCACCACGGTCTGTCCGAAGGAGAGGCCCAGGATCTGCGCGGCGATCTCCCGCCCGTAGCGACAGTCTTCCAGCTCCCGGTCCGTCGGATTCCGCCCCGCCCGGTACCCGAGAGGGACAAAGAGATCGCCGGCGATCTCCCGATATCCCGCCACAGGGAATCCCTGTCCTTCAATGACAGCGACGATCCGGCCCAGAAGCGTATGGTCGTCGTTGGATCCGCCGTGGTGGAGCACCGCCTCCGCAGTGGCGTCGTGCGCCCCGGAGGCAAACATGAGCCCCTTGGGCACCCGCCCGGCCATCACCACCTGCCGCACACCCCAGGCATGGAACGCTGCCATTACCTGCGGAAAGTCGATCCCTTCGAGGGGCACAACGTGATCGGCACAGGCGGCGACGTCGCTGTCGGCGCCTATGCCGACCACCACCAGGCTGTCCCCTCGTTCGGCGACCCGCCTGGCCACCGCCACCGGAAGTCTTCCTTCCCCGGCGATCAAGCCTATGGTTGTACGCATCGCAATCGCTCCTCCATCACGGGGTTTCGCTCTTCCCTCCGGCTATCGGTTGGCCCGCTTCGCCAGAAAACCGCCCAGCAGCAGAAAGAGGACAAAGGGTGTCCAGGCACCCACCGCGGCCGGGATAAATCCGGCCAGCGCAAAGGCCCTGCTGAAGGACATCACCACATAGTAGGCAAAGGCGACCAGGATACTCAGACCAAGGCCGATGCCCGTTCCGCCGCGGTGGGAACGCACGCCCAGTGTCGCCCCCACCAGAGCCAGCACCACCGCCGCCCAGGGGAAGGCAATGCGCATGTGGAGATAGACAAAGAGCTTTCTGGTGCTCCCGCCCTTGGCGGAGACGATGGCGATCTCGTTGATGAGCTGCGCGATGCCCATCTTGTCCGGATCCCGGCTGGAACGCTCCAGCTGCTCCGGCGAGAGCCGCAAGGGGATCTCCTGGGTCTCGAAGGTCAGCATCAGCGATACCGTCCCTTCGGGCGAGACCTGATAGACCTTGCCCTGGCGCAACCTCCACACCGAACCGTCCCAGCTGCCCTTTTTGGCCTGGAGGATCCGGCGCAGGCGCCCCCCGTCGAACTCCTGGATCAGGATGCGCTCCATGGTGCCCACCCTGGGCTTGAGCTTCTCCACGTACATCACGCGCTTGAGCTCGCCTTCCTCCTCCTGCCGCAGGAAGATCCGCTCCTTGATCAGCGAGGGACGCTGGTTCCGCACCTCGGCGTTCATCAGGTTCTCCGCCGCACGGTAGCTCAGCGGAACCACGCTTTCGTTCCAGAGAAAGCAGAGCATGGAAAGCAGCACCGCCACGATGATAACGGGCCGCACAATGCGCTGGAAGGAGATCCCCGAGGCCTTGAGCGCCACAATCTCGCTCTGTGCCGACATGGTGCTGAAGCTCAGCAGCGCCGACAGCAGCGCCGCCATGGGGAGGATGGTGCCCACGACCTCGGGAAGCCGGTAGAGAAAGAGCCGTGTCACTACCCAGAGGGAGACACCCCGCTCGATGATCAGGTCTGCTACGTCAAAGAGGATGCCCCCGGCCACAAAGAGCACCGTAAAGGCAAGAATGCCGAACAGCAGCGGCCCCGCCATCTCCTGCAGTATGTAGCTGTCGAGCATCCTCCAGAGTCGCCGCCGCGCCATCAGGACCCCGTTCCGCCTTGCTCCGCGAGGGCATAGAGATAATCGGCCATCTCGCGGACGGCGCCATGGCCGCCGCGCCGGGTGACCACCACATCGGCCGCCTGTTTGACCGCCTGTTCCGCATCGGCGACGGCCCCGCCGATACCGGCCCAGCGGATGCAGGGGATATCGGTGAGATCGTCGCCGATATAGGCCGTTTCCGGGGCGCCGCAGCCCACCGTTCCGGCAATACGCCGCAGCTCGCCCAGTTTGTCGCGGACGCCGTTGCTGCAGTACTGGACGCCCAGTTCCCCGGCGCGCCGTTCGGTGACAGGGGAGGGACGCCCGCTGATAAAGGCCAGGACCACGCCGGTTCTTCCGAGCCGTACCAGTCCGAATCCGTCGCGGACATGGAAGGCCTTCATCTCCTCTCCTCCGCCGGAGAGCAGCACCGTGCCGTCGGTGAGCGTGCCGTCCACATCCATGGCGAAGAGCCTAACCGTCATCGCGATCCCGCTTTCTGCCCCTGCCCACCCAGGGGGTCATCCCCCGTGTGGAGGAACCAAAGAAATCCAGGATCTCCCGCAGCGACTGGTCCGCCCGCGCCTCCGCGGTGTCCAGCTCCGCAACGGCCCGACGCATCGGGAGCGGCGAGGTGCTCAGCCGCCGGTAGAAGCGCCGGATGGCGTCCCGGCTCGCGGAGCTGTATCCCTGCCGTTTGAGCCCCACACGGTTGATCCCGTAGATCCGTCCGGGATGCCCGTCGATCAGCGTAAAGGGGGGCACATCCTTGACCAGTTTGGAGAGACCGCCCACCATACAGAGCCTTCCGACCCGGACAAACTGATGTACGCCGCTCATGCCGCCGAGCACAGCCCCGGGACCCACGGCGACATACCCCGCCAGCCCCACCTTGTTGACCAGCGTCGCCCTGTCGCCAATGGTGCAGTTGTGCCCCACATGGACACCCTCCATGACCATGGCGCCGTCGCCGATGGTGGTGCTGTTTCCCTCGCCGCAGGCCCGGTGTATCGTCGCGTTCTCGCGGACGATTACGCTATCTCCGATGATCACCCGGCTCGATTCGCCCCGGAAGTCCAGATCCTGCGGCTCCCGTCCGATCGTGGCGTGTTCGAAGATCCTGCATCCCCGCCCGATGGTCACGTGCCCGCAGATGCGGACAAAGGCTTCGATCCGTGTCCCCGCCCCGATCCGCACGTGGCCGTCCACAACGGCATAGGGCCCTATGGACACGCCATCGGCCAGTTCGGCCTGCGCCGAGACCAGCGCTGAGGGATGCACCTCGACGGTCATCGGGGCTACTCCTCCCCGCCGTGCTTTCGCTCCGAAAGCGCAAAGCTCAGCTTGGTCTGGGTAACAAGCTGCTGGTCCACCGTGGCTTTGGCCTCCACCTTGCCGACCCGGCCCCGGAATTTGATCACCCAGGCCTCTGTGGTCAGCTGGTCGCCGGGCCGCACGGGCCGACGGAACCGGGCGTGCTCGACACCTGTCAGATAGATCAACGGATCGGCTACCCCGGGCAGCTGTACCACCATCATCCCCGCCACCTGCGCCATGGATTCCAGGATCAATACTCCAGGCATAATCGGCTCTCCGGGGAAATGTCCCTGAAAAAAGGGTTCGTTGATGGAGACGTTCTTGACCCCCACCACATGCCCCTCTTCCATCTCCAGTATCCTGTCGACAAGGAGAAAGGGGTATCTATGGGGAAGATGCTCCATGATACCCTTGATGTCCACCATACCGTTTCCGCCCCCTCGATTTGGTCTCCTCTACAGATGTTCAGCGCCGCCCTGTCAGACGACGCAATCTCGATACAAGCCTTCTGTGCGTTCCATGGCCCGCCCGGCAGGCCACCACATGGGCCTTCAGCCCCCTGCCCAGCAACGCAAGGTCGCCGAGGAGATCAAGCATCTTGTGGCGCACGCATTCCCCTTCCATCCGGAATCCTCCGGGGTTCAGCGGTCCGTCCTCCCCCACCACCAGGGCGTTGTCCAGGGCACCGCCCACCGCAAGGGATCGACCACGAAGGGCGGCCACCTCCTCTTCCAGCGCGAAGGTCCGCGCCGGGGCGATCTCCCGGACAAAGGCCCCGGTCTCCCCGATGTCGTGCCGCACACGCCGGCAACCGATGTGGGGGTTGGCGTACTCCAGGATATAGGTCAACCGGAGCGAAGGCGCGGGGAAGGCGGCGACAAAACGGTCGCCTGCCGGGTCATCGACCACAAGGGGCATCGCAATGGCGAGTTCCTCCGGCTTCTCCCGGTCGGTTTCGCACAGCCCCGCTTCGCGAAAGGCCTGGACAAAGGGCAGGGCGCTCCCGTCGAGGATGGGGATCTCCCCGCCGCGGATCTCGATATCGGCATGGTCCACGCCCAGTCCGGTCAGTGCGGCGAGGAGGTGTTCCACGGTACGCACCCGACGGCCGCCGGAGAACACCAGCTCCGTTCCCCGCTCGGCATGGGGCATCCCGGCCTCCCCCAGTGTGCAGCGCATCTCGCCGAATCGGAAGGCAATGCCGGGTCCCGTTGGGGGCATCACGGTCACCGTGGACGCTCCACCGCTGTGCACCCCGATGCCCCGGAGGGTGACGGGCCTGCAGAGCGCTACTCCCCGCACGACTCCCCGCCTTTCAAACGTTTCAGTTCCGCCTCCAGCTGGCGCAGTCGCCTGGAGAACTCCGGCAAACGCCGGATATGGGCCCTGGCCCGATGGTCCACCCAGTGGTCCCTGGCCGGGAAGCCGGAAAGGGTGAGCCCCTCGGGGGTGTCTTTCATGACCCCCGACAGGGCGGTCACGGATGTGCCGCTCCCCACACGCACATGCGGCGCCGTGCCGCTGCGGGCCGCCATCACCACGTCGTCGCCCAGCTTCGAGCTTCCGGCAAGACCGGCGAAGGCCACCAGGATGCAGCGCTCGCCGATCTGCACATTGTGTCCCACATGTACATGATCGTCGATGATGGAACCGCGCCCGATCCTGGTGGAACCCATGGTGGCACGGTCGATGGAACAGCAGGCACCGACTTCCACCTCATCCTCGACAACCACGTTGCCGATCTGCGGGATCTTCCGGTGCCGCCCCTCCTCATCCTGCAGGAAACCGAAGCCGTCGCAGCCGATGACAGTCCCGGAATGCACGAGTACCCTCTCGCCCACCACCACATCGTGATAGAGCACCACCTGCGGCTCCAGCCTGCTGTCCGCGCCGACTGTGACGTTTTCGCCGACAAAACACTGGGCTTCCAGGTTCACCCCTGCGGCAAGGACGGCCCCGGCGCTGACGACACACTGGGGCCCAACGACGGCCTCCGGGTGGACAAAGGCACTCTCCTGCACCACGGCGGTAGGATGGATCCCACTGGGGACACCCCGCCGTGGGGCAAAGAGCGGGAGCAGATCGAGCAGACGTTCCCGGGGGGCATCGCATTCGACGCCGTCTTCACCCTCAGGTATCCAGCCGGGGCGCGTGAAGAGCGCCTCTCCGGGATGGATATCCTGCCGGGAGCGCTTGTCCCAGACAACTATCAGCGCTTCCGGTTGCTCGCAATCCAGCGGTGCCGCCACCTCGGCGACCACGCGGCTCCCCTTTCCCCGAACCACACCGCCGACC